>DATMJU010000603.1:0-14329 GCA_035553795.1 Vicinamibacterales bacterium | reverse complement strand
GCTTTGCACGACCGGGTCGGCGATCGGCATCGTCAACGTGGCCAACTGCGCCCCAATGATGGCGGCGAGGGCGACCGTGGCTTCCTCAACGGCCTGCCCGGCCCTCATCTCGACTGACAGAACGCCCGTGGGACCTGTAGGTCCGCACATCGGCACAGCCAGCGCTCCGGGCGCGGTGGCGGACGGCAGGCTGATCTTGGGAGCGTTGTCGCGGAAAGCGGACGCGGTCAGGTTGGCGCTGTCGCGCGGGATCCTGCCGATGCGGTGCACCAGCTTGGGATCGAAGCCGTGAGTGGCGACCGGCGAGAGCGAGCCGCCGTCGTTCGAGGCGACCCACACGATCAGGCCCGTCGCATTGAGCATCGCGCTGACACGCTCCAGCGTGCCGGGCAACGCGCCGGGATCGCCGAGCGCGGACAGGTCCGCGCAGATTTCAGACGCTGCTTGAAGGGTTGAGAGGCCAACGCCCGCGACCACTGCCGGGGGAGGCCCGCCTTCGCGGCCGGAGGCCGCTTCGGCGAGGTCTCGCCGGAGCTCGCCTGAATCTTCGCGAGCGGAGGCGGACTTGTTCAGCGTCTCCTTCAGGTTGGCGCGCCACTGCGCGGGGTCTTCCACGGCCGCCGGCTTGTGTCCCACGGGGAGCAGCAGCAGCGCGACGACGATCCAGAGGGCGAGCGCGCCACCGGCGAGCATCAACTGCTCCTGGCGAATGCGCGCGGCGCGGGTGTCGTGGTCGCGGCGAACGCTGTCGCGGATCGACTGCACGTCGGCGGTCATTCCTGCCAGGACGTCGCGGATCTCCGTGAAGATCACGTCGCCGGCCAACTGCATTTCGTCGCGGCTGACGTAGGTGCGGGCGCGGCCTTCGGCGGCTGCCAGCTGAGCCACGGCATCCACCGACTGCTTCAGCGATCCACCGGCGGGCGTTACCTGCTGGTCGAGCGAGATCAGTTGCTGCCGGAGGGTCTCGATGCCCTCCTGCGCACGCTTGCCCCAGAAGGGCAGGCCTTGCGACGGCGCCACGTAGGCATGCAGCGAGGCCCGCAGATCGAGCAGCAGCTCGGCCGTCTCGCCGATCGACTTGTCTGTGGTGAGTGCGGATTGACGCTCGGCGTTCAGCGCGAGTTCATCCTGAAAGGCGCGATAGCCGAGACCGGCGGTAGCCAGCGCAGCCACGATGAGGCAGGTAATGCGGATTGACCTGCGAAGCACGAAAGACAGTATCAAGTAGCAGGTAGCAAGAAGCAAGACGTTCTTCTTGCAACCTGCCTCTTGCTACTTGTTACTTGCGACCTGTTACTTGCGACCTGTTACTTGCTACTGCTACTGCTTAGGAGTCAGGACGACGTAGGTGGGGAGACCGACCGCGCCGAAGCGTTGCATGACTTCACGCGCGGGCGATTCGTCCGGCGATTCAGCCTGGAACTTGATCTTCACGAAGCCATCGAGCGCGGTCTTCACCGACGGATCGACCAGCGTGGTCTTGTCCATCGTCAGGCAGTTCTTGCACCAGGTCGCCCACATGTCGATCAGGACGGGCTTGCCTTCGCGCTGCGCGACGGCGAGGCCCTCGGCGAGATCGGCGTGCCAGCCATCCTTCAACATCGCATCGACGCTCGAGGCGACCTGCGCGGGGTCGACGGAGCGATCGCGGAAGATTCCGTAGGCGGTGTAGGCGTAGTAGCCGGCGGTCAGCAGGATGATCACGCCGAAGGCCTGCTTGACGCGGACCATCCACGCGCCTGGCTTCGGCAAGGCACTGATGCCGGCGCCTGCGAACGGCCAGGGCGCAGCCATACCAAGGCCGAGCACAAACGGCAGAGCGAGAGCCGCCGGTGTTCCGGTGGCGTAGAGGTTGGTCGAGAACAGCACGACCTGGATCACGACCGGCGCGACGCAGGCGCCAGCGAGCAGCGCGGCGACGGCGCCCATCGTGAAGGCGAGCATCACCGAACCACGGCTCGAGCCAGTGCCGACGTTGGCTGAGTACTTCGAGAAGTCGATCTCGAACACGTC
Source organism: Vicinamibacterales bacterium (assembly GCA_035553795.1). GTDB lineage: Bacteria > Acidobacteriota > Vicinamibacteria > Vicinamibacterales > UBA2999 > 12-FULL-67-14b. Next base: position 12,313 of record DATMJU010000603.1, on the reverse strand, counting down.
AAACATGGCGAGCGCGAGGGCGACGAACAGCACGGCGATCCCAAGGTTGAACCACGGCGACGCGTTGATCGTGCCGAACGTCTGCGCCGACAGGATCACGATCAATCCGAGCACGCCATAGACGACGGCCATGGCGGCGCCGTAGACGCTGCCGAGCACGAGACCACGCGAACGTGAACCGCCCTGCGAACCGGCGCCGATGATGGCGAGGTTGACCGGGATCATCGGCAGCACGCACGGCGTGAGATTCAGCGCCAGGCCACCGAGGAAGACGATCAGGATGATCGCAAGAGGACCACGGCCCTCGAACATCCCCTGCTGGGCGACGCCGGCCTTGGCGTCCTCGACAAACTTGATGAACGTGGCGGCGGGGAGATAGCCACCTTCGCTGCCGCGCACCGCGAAGCTGTCGAGCATCGTCATTGCGTCAGTCGGCGTTGCGGGCGCGGCCGCCCTGGGTGCTGCGGGCCTTGGCGCAACAATCGGCACCGCGGCGCCGTTCGCAAAATCCAGCTTCGCGATCACGGCCGGCGGCATTGGCGCGGCGGCGGGCGATACATTCAGGTTCAGGTCGAGCGATGCGGTAATCGGCAGGTAGCACTGCTTCTCGTCGCAGGCCTGATAGCGCACGCGCAGCGGCACCTTGTGCGCCCCGGCGGCGGCATCAGCCGCGGCTTTTACCTGAAGGCCGATCGCGAATTCGCGTTCGAACACGCGCAGCGGAAGGGGTGAGCCTTCTTGCTTGAGATCGAGCGATTCTGGAAACGCGGTCGTTGCGCCGGCTACCGCCGGAACCGCCTCCATCGAGACGGTGATGGGGATCAGGTTTTCTTCGCGCGGCTTGTCGGAGTTCATGTGGAACCCCTCCGGCAAGCGCACCGTGATGGCTGCGCGGGCCGAGCCGCCTGGCTGGATGTCGAGAGCGGCCGGCAATACGGCCAGTTCGGCGACTCCCGGCCTGGTGCCAGGCGCCTGCGCCGACAGTGCAACGCTCGTCAGGGCCGCCAGGAGAGCGGCGGCCCCCAGGGCGGTCGAGACTCGCATGCTAGTCCGATGCCCGCGAGATCTCTTCGGTTACGAGGCGCAGCGGAATCACGGTCGGCTGTGACATCTGCTCCATCTGCACGTTGTGACCCTTCACGGGCGGGAGGTCCTGGAACATGGTGTCCCACTTCCAGCGTTCCATCGGGTTGCTCGACTTGAGCCAGTGCTCCGCGCTCACCGGGCGATTGAAGACCGTTTCGCTGAGCGTCGCGTATTGTGGGAGCGACGACAGGTGCGAGGCCACATCGTTGCGGACCTGCTGCGACGTCGTGTAGGTGTAAGGCAATCCGAGCGCGGCGGCCACGCTGGTGAGAATCTGCCAGTCTTCGACCGACTCACCGGGCGCGTTAATCGCCTTCGACGCGGCCTGCACCATGCCCTTGTCGTTGGTGTAGGTCGCATCCTTCTCGACCCACGCGGCGCCGGGCAGCACCACATCCGCGATCTTCGCGAGTTCGGTCTGCAGCACGCCCTGGTAAATGATCACCGGCACGCGGCCGCTCTTGCGGGCCTCGGCCAGCCACGACACATCGCCCATCGATCCATCGGGTCCCGGATCGACGATGTAGAGGACGGCGACGCGATCGGAGTCGATCGCGGTGCGCAGCGCCGACAGATCGGCATCGCCTTCCGCGGTCGCGACGACCGACAAGCCGAGATCCTTCGCGCCGGCAACGTTCGGCGCATCGATCGACGGGACGTGGAACTTGGTATTGGCCGGCTGCGGCTTCTCGGTGCGGCGCCACGCGACATGCACGTGCGACGCGCCGCCATCGCCCTTGAGATCCTCGGCGAGGCGCTTGAGCAGGTACATCTCTTCGTGCGACGCATGCGCCGACGCCAGCATGCGGACCGACGCGGGATCCTTGCGGCCGGCGGCATTGAGCAGATCGCGGACGCGCATCAACGCGTCTTTCCACGTCGCCGACTGCTGGATGCCTTCCTTGGTGTTGATCAGCGGCTTGCGCAGGCGCTGTTCGCCTTCGACCCAGAGGTACTGGAAGCGGCCGATGTCGCACATCCAGAAGTCGTTGACCTGCGGGTTGTAGCGCGGCGTCACGCGCGCGAGGCGCGCGCCCTTCGCCCATTCGGGCTTGGCCTTGAGCCACGCGGTGGTGCTGCAGCCCTTCGAGCACAGCGTGCAGGTGGTGTCCACGGCGTGCGGGTTGTCCCACGGACGCGAACGGAAGCGGTACTGCTTGGTGGTGATCGCGCCGACCGGGCAGACGTCCATCAGGTTGCCCGACAGCAGCGAATGCACGCCCTGTTCGTTGAAGGTGGCGATCTCGCTGCCGTTGCCGCGATTGATGGTGCCGATCTGCGCGTCGCCGTCGACTTCCGCCATGAACCGGCTGCAGCGCGTGCACAGGATGCAGCGGTTGCGGTTCAGCATCAGCGTCGGACCAAAGTCGACGTCGGCCTTCACGCCTTCACCGTCGAAGGTGCGGCGCGGGAAATCCATGCGGCTCGCGTCGTTACCGAACGCGTACGAGAAATCCTGCAACGGGCACTCGCCGCCCTTGTCGCACACCGGGCAGTCGAGCGGGTGGTTGATCAGGAGGAATTCGAACACGCCCTTGCGGCCGTCCACGGCCTCCTGATCCTGCGTGTGCACCACCATGCCCTCGGCCACGGGCGTCGAACACGACGTCTGCAGCTTGGGCATCTTCTCGATCTTCACGAGGCAGACGCGGCACGACGCGTCGATGCCCAGACCGGGGTGGTAGCAGTAGTAGGGGACCTGGATGCCGGCTTCGATGGCGGCCTTCAGGACAGAGGTGCCCTTGGGGACGGAAAGCTGCCGACCGTCGATAGTCAGCGTGACTAAATCCATAAGGGGTGAATTGTACTAGGAGAAAGTAGCAAGTAGAAAGTAGCAAGTAGCAAGAAAGGCTTTCTTTCCTGCTACTTGCATCTTGTTACTTGCTACTTTTCTCGATCAGCGCCAGGGAAGCGCCGTCCGGATTTGCCTCAATGGAGCGGACGGTCCCGGTCAGGGGGAACCGGCCCTCGCTGGTCGCGTCGGTGACGACCATGACAAATTCTGCGGTTTTCCCGTCGCTATACGTCACGGCCATGGTCACCGGGACGTCATAGATGTCCCCGGACTGCTCGAACCGGACGATCAGGTCTGAGCCTTCAACAGCCGTGCTGTAGCGCAGGCGCGGGATGCCGTTGTCGTAGATCCACCGTTCAAAGAAGCGCTGGAGGTCGCGCTTGCTGGTCTTCTCCATTGCCCGGCGCAGGTCGTCCGACCCGGCCTTCTTGAACCGGTAGTCGGCGTAGAAGGTCTTGAGCCCGGCAAAGAACGCCTCGTCGCCGATCACGCGCCGCAGCATGTGCAGCACCGCGGCGCCCTTGTTGTAGACGAGCGAACGGAAGACGCGTGGCTCGCCCTTGATGTGACCGAGGCGATAGCCAAGGTAGACCGGGCCCTGGTCGGAATCCTCGACCGCCCACTTCCGGAACTGGCGCAGGACGTCGCGGAACGCGGGTTCACCGCGCTTGTCGCGCGCGTAGAGCGCGGCAAAGTACTGCGCGAACCCCTCGCTGAGCCACTGCTCGTGATGGTTCTTCCAGCCGACCGCCTGCCCGAACCACTGGTGCGCGAGCTCGTGGGCGAGGAAGAACTCGGGGAAGTTCTGGAACGACGCGGGATCGTTGCGGAACGAGAACGGCTGCACCGGCGGCGGATTGTTCAGCATCGCGAAGTAGCCCGGCGCATGACCGCCCGGGACTTCGTCTTCCACCATGGCCAGCGTGATCGAGTCGTACGGCACGTCGCCGGTCAGCGATGAATAGAGGCGAATGATCTCCGCGGCGTTGTTGACCGCATCGCGCCCGCGCGTTTCCTGGCGCCGGTTCGCTTCCACGTTCAGGCGGACGGTGTTGCGCGCGCCAACGGCGGGGACTGCCACCGCCGCGTTGAGCCGATTCACCTGCTGCGCGAGCGTGTCGGCGCCCTTCATGTCCGGCGCGGACGTCTTGACCGGGACGATGTCGAGCGCCACGGTCGCCGATTCGACGCGCGACATGCGGCTCACGATGAATCCCAGGTAGCGCACCGGTTGCGGTGCGACGAACGAGTACGCCGCGCGCGGGATGGTGCGCGACGAGCCTTCGATCGGCGCTGCCGCCGCTGTGAACGGCGAGCCCGGCTCGGGGACGCCGGAGGCAATCACCGAGTACTCGATCGGCACGGTCACGCGAATGCGCGCAGACGCGTAGTCGGTGACCTGGTTCTGCGGATACCAGTAGTTGCGATTGCTGAAGAGCCACTTCGGCTCCGCAGGCACGTACGGCACATCGTCCGGCTGCGCGTTGCGCTGCTGGAGCAACGTGAGCGATTCATCCAGGATGCTCTGGCGCGTGAGGCGACCGGAGTAGGTCACGGTCAGCGTCATCGGAAAATCACGCGCGACCGGCTGGGGAAGGTTGACCAGCAGGCTGTTCTGGTTGCGCACCCGCAGGAACAGCAGGCGCCCGAACTCTTCGCTCATCACCGACGAGACGTTGAGGCTTTCAGCGAAGCGCAGCGTGATGACGCCGATGCCTTGCGACTTGACGCGCAGCTTGATGCGGGTGCGGCCGTCCATCCATTCGCGATCGGGGAAGAAGGACGTGTCCACGTCGTAGTCGATGACGTCGAAGTCCACGAGGTCGTCCTCGTCAAAGAAGCGCCCGCGGCTCTGGAGCTTCTGCTCCGAGGCGTACTCGGAAATCTTGCGCTTGCGCTCGCGCTGAAACAGCGACACGTCCTCCGCTTCGCCGCTCGATCGCGCATAGGTCATGTTGTCGAAGCGCCGCGTATCGACTTCGGCGACGAAATCACCGGGCTGCGGCAGCAGCGACCACGTGTCGCGGCTCAGATCGCTCAAGTCCAGGTTGAAGGACTTCGGCAGGTTGTCGTCGAACTGGTTCTGCGCGCGACGGTAGGTGCGCGAGTCCAGCGCCACGGGCTCGAGCATGCTCTTCGCCAGCCGCTGCTCGAACTCGAATGGACTGAGACGCACGAACGCGGACGTGAACTGCGTCTCCAGCGTCTCGGTGCCGGCGAACAGCTTCAACTGCCCGCGCTCTTCCTTCGGCAACGGCTGAAACACCATGGTGCCCTCTCCGAGCAGCACCATTGCCGTCACGCCTTCGGGAGTCTCGGCGACGAACACATCACCGCTCGGCAGCCGCAACTCGAAGTCGACCGCGCGCAACACGAGGTTCTTCGCGGCGAACTGCTTTTCAGGATGCATCGAGAGGCGATGCAGGCCCTCGATCGATGCGAGCCGATCCTCCGACAGGATGCGCCACGGCTGACGGCCGACGTCATCTCCGCGAGGACGCCGAATGTCGAGACGCCACGTCGCGATACGTCCCCGCGCGCCGGTCTCCATGAACACTTCGACCACGAGCTGGAAGCCTTCGCCGGGCAACGAGCCTGCCAGCGGCGATCGATCGCGTTCCTTGACGACGACGCGAGTAATGCCCTGGGGGACCATGGCGTCGTAGAACTCGAGAGCCTGGTCACGATCGGCCGATGGCGCGAGCAGCTCGATCCAGCGCGCGCGGTCCATCGTGGAAATGGAGGTTTCGACGGCCTGGAGGAATGCCTGGATGGAGTCGTCTTCCGGATCCGTCGCGCGTGGCGATACCTGGCCGGCTAATGCCGGCGAAACGCTGAGCGCGACAAGGAACAGAAGCCTTACAAGCATTCAGTCGACCAAGGCAGTCAGGCCATCGGGCTATCAGGCCATCAGGTGCTGGCCTGTCATTAGACTCCGGTGGGACGAAAAGTGCTACCCGCGACTTGCTATGGCTGGAGCCGGCTCAAAACGAGGACGGTCAGGTCATCCTGCAGGCGCTGGTCCCGGCGGTGGCGCTCGACGGCGTCGAATACCGCCCGGCCAATCTCAGCCGCAGCAGATTTCTGATAGGCCCCGGCATAGAGCGCCAGGGTCCGTTCCAGGCCCGCTTCGTCGAATGGCTGCCCATCGGGGCTTTCGACTTCGGTCATACCGTCGCTGTACATCAGCAGCGCGTCGCCCGGCTGCAAATGGACTTCGCCGACCTGGTATTCGCTGCCCTCGAACATGCCGAGCGCCACACCGCCGCTCATCAACCGCTCGATGGTTCCATTTTGCCGGCGCAGGAGTGGTGGTGTCTGGCCGGCATTGACGAACTCGAGGCGGCCGGACGCAGGATTGAACGACGCCAGGAAGAGGGTGATGAATCGCGACGCCGGCGCGTGCCGGGTGATCTGCAGGTTGAGGCGCTGGACCAATATCGGCAGCGGGAGGCCGAGGTCGACGAGCGTGCGGAGCATCGCAAGTGCCAGGGCCATCAGCAGCGCGGCGGGACTCGCCTTGCCGGCCACGTCGCCGAGCGCGACGATCACCGTGCCGTCAGGCTGCGGGAGGATGTCGTAGAAGTCTCCGCCGACGGTGTTGGCCGGCTTGGTGAGGCCAAAGGCTTCGACGCCGGGTCCGGACCACGTGCCGTTGGGCAGCATCGCGTTCTGGATCTCTTTGGCGACCTCGAGGTCCCGCTTCAGCGAGAGACGATCCGCGACTTCGAGCAGCACCAGCAGGTTCATCAACAGGAACCCGCCGAGCAGCCACAGTGTGCCGTTGGCAAACAGCGGCGCCGGCACGCGCACATGGACGAAAAACAGCGCAATCGGGATCGGCACGCGCATCAAGCCGAACCCCTGGAACAACTGCAGCAGGCCGATGACCGACATGCCGAGCGCGACGCCGTACATCAGGCGACGCGCCGGTGACAGGCGCATCGTGAAGGCGAGGAAGAACGCCTGGGCGTATTTGACGACCCGCTTGTACCAGGGCAGGCCGTCGAGTTCGGCGGTGTTGATGCCGCGCGCGAAGAAGCGGTACGCCTCCGGGGTCTCGCGCGTAAACAGCTTCCCGAGCTCCTCGGAGGTCAGGTCATGCGTATAGCGCGAGAAGAACTGGCGCGGCATAACTACAAGTTCGACGTCACTGGATGACGCCGAGTTCCCGGCCGACCACTGCGAACTGGTCGAGCGCGAACTGGAGATCTTCCTTGGAGTGTGTCGCCGACACGATGGTGCGCAAACGTGCCTTGCCCCGTTCCACGGTGGGGAAGCCGATGCTCTGGGCGAACACGCCGCGTTCAAACAGCGTGTCGGACATCTTCGCGGCCGTCGCCGCCTCGCCAACGATGACCGGCGTGATGGGGCTTTCGCTCATGCCGGTGTTGAACCCGAGCTTTTCGAGTCCGGCCTTGAAGAAGCGGGTGTTGTCCCACAGGCGTTCGATCCACTGCGGCTCGGTCTCGAGAACATCGAGGGCGGCGAGACACGCAGCGGTCACGGCCGGCGGATGCGAGGTCGAGAACAGGAACGGCCGGGCGCGGTGATACAGGAACTCGATCAGGTTCTTCGAACCGGCGACGTATCCGCCGAGGACGCCGATGGCCTTGCTGAGCGTGCCGACCTGGATGTCGACGCGGCCATGGCACCCGAAGTGATCGACGGTGCCGCTGCCGTTCTTTCCAAACACGCCGCTCGCATGCGCATCATCGACCATCATGATGGCATTGAACTCTTCGGCGAGGTCGCACAGTTCAGGCACGCGGCCGAGATCGCCGTCCATTGAGAAGACGCCGTCGGTGATGAGGATCTTCTTCTGGTCGCGCGGCAACTCCTGCATGATCTTGCGGGCTGCGTCGATGTCCTTGTGGGGGAACACCTTGATCGGCGCCTTGCTCAAGCGGCAGCCGTCGATGATGCTCGCGTGATTGAGCGCGTCGGAAATGATCACGTCGTCCTTCGTCAGGACGGCGGAGACGGTGCCCGCGTTGGCGGCGAAGCCGCTCTGGAATACGACGACGGACTCGACGTGCTTGAACTTGGCGAGACGGCGCTCGAGCTCCATGTGCATTTCCATGGTTCCCGAGATGGTGCGGACCGCGCCGGAGCCGACACCGAACTTCTCAACCGCGTCGAGCGCGGCCTTGACCAGCTTGGGGTGGGTCGTGAGGCCGAGATAGTTGTTCGACGACAGGTTGACGACCGACTTGTGATCGTAAGTGGTGTGCGCCTCGGGCCTGCCGTCGAGGACGCGCAGCTTGCGATACAGGCCCTGTTGCTTCAGCGACTCGAGTTCGGTGCCAAGAAAAGCGAGCGGATCGGTTCTCATAACTTAAGAAGGATATCTCCATCCGGGAAGCGTTCGAGCTCAGTTGCGCCGCGCGCCTTCAGCCAGCTTTCAACCGTATCAGCGTCACGTCCATCGGCGAACGCATTTCGATGGATCACCACATGGGTGGTGCCGGACTCCTTGAGCGACTGCCACGACGCCTCGGGATCGCGCGAGACGCGCTGCAGGTAGGCGACGCGCTCCTTGTACTTCGGGGGGAAGTTGCCGCTGTAGCCATTGGTGATCGGTTTCCAATGGGCGGCGGAGTAATAGACGTAGCGAATCTCCCAGGCCGCATCGCCAAAAGGAAACTCGGTCAGTACAGTACCGGCCGGCAAGGCAGCGACGCGGCCGTAAACCGGCGGGACGCCTTCGCCGAGGCCACGGCGGTCCACGCGCCCGGGGGAGTACACGCGCGCGGGTGGCTCGGCTTCGTTCTGGCGCCACGCGCGATTGATTTCGATCGGGACTGCCAGGCCCTCGATGAGCAAAAGCCCCGCGAGGGCGCTGATGAAGAAGGCTTGGGACTTGGGGCTTGTGACTTGGGCAAAAGCGGTCCTGGCGCCAAATCCAGCGAGGACCGCGAGAAACAAGCCGGCGATCATCGCGTAGCGGGCGGGGACGCGGACACCGTTGAAGCCGGGCACGTAGTCGTAGAGCACGCCGTAAAGTCCGAAGCCGGCTTCGCGCGCATCGCCGGCGCGCGGCACGGGTCCGAGCGAGAGCCACATCGCAAGCGTCGTTGCGACGAGCGCGAGGAAGATCGGCGAGCGGACGATGCGCACGATTTCGAGACGTGCTCGCGAGGAGACTGCCAGCAGCAGCGATAGCGCGACAGCGAACTGCACGAGGAGCCGCTGAGGATTTCGGGCGCTGATGGGACCGAGCTCGAAGCCGCCGACCACCGAGGCGCTGAGCAACGCTACCAGTAGCACTGCCGCAAGCAGCGACAGAAACGCGGTCACGTACTTACGCCACGGAGAAACAGCGGGCTTGGGGCTTGGGTCCTGGGTCTTGGGTCTTGGGTAAGGCCACACCAAGCTGACCAGCGCGACGATCGCCAACAGCCAGGGCGTTAGGCCCAGGAAGGTTTCTCCTTCCGGCTTTGGGTGGAGGCGCAGGTTGCCAAAGACGGTCAGGTTCTCGGATGCGGTCAGGTAGGACCACAGATTCGCGGAGAACTGGACGACTTCGCTGAAGGGACGTTCGAAGCCGAAGACCTGCTGCGCCTGCGCGTAAGGCAGCAGGAACGGAACCGTGAAGATGAGCGTCACTGCCGCGGCAGTGATAAGGCCGGTCCATGTGCGAACGCTGCGCAGCGTCCCCGCCGACCACATGCGATGCACAACGAACAGCGGCACGAAGGGCGCGAAGTAGAGCAAGTAATAGCCGTTGCTCAGGTTCTGCAGGATGAGGGCGCCTGTGCCCAGGGCCAGCGCCACTAGCGGCCGGTTCCCGGTTCCCGCTTCCCGCTTCCCGGTAATAAATCGATTCAGTCCCCACAACGCGAACGGCATCCACTGCGAGCTGAGCACCTGGATGTGTGGAACAGACGCGATGCGATACGGGAGAAATCCGTAGACGAGACCAGCGATGAAGGCCGCGCGCCTATCGCCAGTGAGATCGAGCACGAGCAGGTATGTGCCAAACGCCGACAACGCGAACGTCGAGATGAACAGCAGGTTGTAGGAAAGGATGATGTTGCCGGTTAGCCAATAGACCGGCAGTGCCTGCAGCGACAGCCCCACCAAATGCTCCGACAGCGCGAGCGCGAGCGGATCGGGATGAAAGATGTTCGCGTTCCAGAATGCCGACCAGCCAATCTGCCCGGTCAGCAGCTGGGGAAGGTGTTCCGCACCCCAGCTGAGAATCCACATGTTGAGGAGGGAGTCGCCGAGGTCGCCCGGCACGTCGCTGGCGATGCCGAGAACGAGTGGCCAGGTGAGGGCCACAGAAAGCGCAGAGTACAACAGGGCCGCAGAAGGCGCAGAAAGCTCGGACTCGTCCGGGGGAATCACACCGCGTCTTTCTCGGCTAGGTAGAGCTCCTCGAACAAGACCTGAATGATGGCCGCCGTGGGAACCGCGAGCAGCGCGCCGACGAAGCCGAGCAGCTCGCTGCCGATGATCAGCGACGCGATCACGGTCACCGCGCTCAGGCCCACCGTGTCTCCCATCACTTTCGGGACCAGCACGTTGTTCTCAATCAACTGCACGACCGCGCAGAAAGCGGCGACAGCCAGCGCGAGTCCGGGCGACACCGTCAGCGCGACGAGCACGGCCGGAATCGCCGAGAGCAGCGGCCCAACCATCGGGATCATCTCGCCGATGCCCGCGATCACCGCCAGTACAAAGAAGTACGGCACGCCCATCACCGCGTAGCCAATCGCGCTGATGGTGGCGATGATCAGGCCCAACAGCATCTGCCCGCCAAGCCACGCGCTGATCTTCGCGGCGGCCAGCTCGCTGACGTCAGCCACCCGGTTGCGCTCGCCCTTGGGAAAGACACGCACGAAAAAATCGAAGATGCGCTGCGAGTCAACGAGCATGTAGAACGTCAACAGCAAGATGGTGACGAATCCGAAGATGCCGCCAACAAAACCAGAGAGCGCGCCGAAGACCATCGACACCGCATCGCCACCGCCGGCCGGAGCCTGCTGCAGTAATTCCTTGAACGACGTTTCCGGCGAGATCAGGCCCCAGGTCGCGAGGCGCTGCTGCGCCTGGTCCATGTACTCAGGGAGGCGCTTCCAGAACTCCCGCGACTGCTGGATCAGCGGCGGGATCACTGCCATGCCCAGGCCAACCAGTGACCCGATGACCGTGCCGTAAATGAGAAGAATGGCCGCCGGGCGCGGCAATCGCTTGCGCACAGCCACGAAGCGGTGCCGCTCGATAATGCGCACGAGCGGCGCAAGCCCGGTCGCAAACAGCGCGCTCACATAGATCACAAGGAGCGGACCGCGGACGAGATACAACGCCCACAGCAGCATCAAAGTGACAGCTGCCGCCAGGCACGCGTAGCGAATTAAGCTACGCCGTTCTGAATTCTGCTGCGAATTCTGCGACATCGTCGTAGATATTGCCTAACTCGTCGAGTGAAGCCAAAAAGACGATGCGGAAGAAGCCGTCTTCGAGGGCGGTCCCGAAACCGGAGCCGTAGACGGTGAGGACGCCCTTTGAGCGGAGCAGGCCGAGCACGAAGTCCGTGTCGGTCTTGCCGGGCGGCAGTTCCACTTTGGGCATCGCGTAAAACGCGCTCTTTGGCATCACGCAGGTGATGCCCGGGATCTCGTTCATCCTCTTCGTGGTGAGTTCGGCGCGCGCGCGAAGCTGCTTGCGGAACTCGACCTGGTGTGATCGATCGCCGGTCAGGGCTGCGGTCACCGCGTACTGCATCGGACCGGGGCTGCACAGTCGGCCATCGGCGAGTTTCTTGATGGCGGCGAGAGCGGGATCGAGTCGCGGCGAGGAACCCACCGCCATCCAGCCCGCGCGCCATCCGGGCGCGAGGTACGCCTTCGAGAGGCTCGAGTAGGAAATGATCGGCGCGTCGGTGTCGAGCGCGGCCATCGCCGGCACCGGGCCGTCGTACGAGAGATCGCCGTAAACCTCGTCGGCGAGGATGACGAGGCCGTGTTGTTCGGCGATGGCGATCAGCGCGCGGCGTGTCGCCTCCGGATAAATTGCGCCCGTTGGATTATTCGGATCGATCACCACCAGCGCGCGGGTCTTCGGTGAGATCAACGTCTTGATGTGATCGAGATCCGGCTGCCACTCGTTGGTGTGATCGGTGCGGTAGTACACCGGCTGCGCGCCAATCTTCGCGAGCACCGCGGTGTAGAGCGGATACGTGGGCGACGGCACGAGCACTTCTTCGCCTTCGTCGACGATACCGGTCAGCGCGAGCTCGATGCCTTCCGACGTGCCGGACGTGATCAGCACGCGATCGGCGGAGACGTTGACGCCGCGCGATACGAAGTCCGCCGCGGCCGCTTCACGCGCTTCGGCGATGCCGGGCGACGGCACGTAGCCGTTATGTCCGTCGCGCATCGCCTTTGCCACGGCTTCGATCAAGTGCGGCGGCGTGAGGAATCC
>DATMJU010000602.1:0-4214 GCA_035553795.1 Vicinamibacterales bacterium | reverse complement strand
TTGTTCTACAAGATCACCTCGTACTGGGGCGGGCTCGACGGCTCGGTCATGTTCTGGGTGTTCCTGCTGTCGCTGTTTGGCGCGTTGGCCGTGAAGGTCAATCGCGAACGCCATCGCGAGTTGATTCCGTATGTTGTTGCGGTGATCGGCGCAGTGGAGATGTTCTTCCTCTTCCTGATGGTGATTCACAACAACCCGTTTGCCACCTACCTGACCGAGGTGCACACCGACGGGCGCGGCCTGAATCCACTGCTGCAGAACTACTGGATGGCGATCCATCCGCCGACGATGTACCTCGGCTTCGTCGGGCTGACCATTCCGTTCGCGTTCGGCATGGCGGCGCTGTTTACCGGACACCTCGATGATTCGTGGCTGCGCGCCGTTCGCCGCTGGACGATGTTCTCGTGGTTCTTCCTGTCGCTGGGGCTGACGCTCGGGATGATCTGGGCGTACGAAGAACTCGGCTGGGGCGGCTACTGGGGCTGGGACCCGGTCGAAAACGCCGGCATGCTGCCCTGGTTCACGGCGACGGCGTTCCTGCATTCGGTCCACGTCCAGGAGCGCCGCGGCATGCTGCGCGTCTGGAACGTGTCGCTCGTCATCATCACGTTCCTGCTGACCATCGTCGGCACGTTCCTCACGCGATCGGGCATCGTCCAATCGATCCACGCGTTTGGTGAGGACCCGGAGCTGGCGCGTTATTTCGTCGGCTTCATGCTCTCGACGGTCGTGTTCTGCTTTGGCTGGGTGATCTACCGCCTGCCGATGCTGAAGGCGCGCCACGAGCTGGACTCGTGGGCGTCGAAGGAAGCCGCGTTCCTCGCCAACAACTGGATCCTGCTGTTCTCCGCGTTCTTCATCCTGTTCGCCACGCTGTTCCCGACGATCACCGAGGCGATCAACGGCGAGCGCCTCACGGTTGGCCCACCGTTCTTCAATCGCTGGATGGTGCCGATCGGCCTGGTGTTGCTGCTGCTCACGGGCGTCGGTCCGCTGCTGGCGTGGCGCAAGTCGTCGATCGAGAACCTGCGTGAGCAATTCATGTGGCCGGTGCTCAGCGGCCTGGTCACTGGCGGCGTGGTCGTTGCGCTCGGCGTCCGTGTGTGGAGCTCGGGCATCTGCTTCGCTCTCGCCGGATTCGTCACCGGGACGCTCGTGCAGGAGTTCATTCGCGGCGGCGCCGTGCGCCGCGGCATGACCGGCACGGACCTGTTCACCGCGATCATCGGCATGGTGTCGCGCAACCGTCGCCGCTACGGTGGCTACATCGTTCACGCCGGCGTCGTTCTGATCTTCCTCGGTTTTGCGGGTGAGGGCTTCAGCCGCGATCAGCAGTTGCTGCTGAAGCCGGGCGAAGAAGCCACGGTCGGCGACTACAAGATTCACCTGGATGCGATCCGCGTCACCGACGACGGGCAGAAGCAGATGATTACCGGGCACATCACCGTCAAGAATCTCGACGGCGAGGTGATCGACCAGATGCGGCCGGCGCGCTGGTATTTCCGTAAGCACGAGGAAGAACCCACGACCGAAGTCGCGATTCGCAGGATGTTCGCCGAAGACCTCTACATCGTGATGCCGGCCTTCGAGCTCGAAGCGCAGACGGCGAGCGTCGAGGTGCACATCAACCCGCTCGTCAACTGGGTGTGGTTCGGCTTCGGCATTCTCGCGGTCGGCACGGGCATCGCGCTCCTGCCGGAAGCGTCTATGTCATTCGCGATGGCCAAGATGCCGGCCGAGGCGGTCACGGCGACGCTGTTGCTGTTGTCGATGCTGCTGTCGAGCGGCGCCGCTTTCGCGCAACACACGGAAGCCGGCCCGAATGCGCAACTGACGATCGTCTCGAGCGAGGCGCGCGAAGTCAGCAGCAAGCTGGCGTGCTGGTGCGGCGGATGTTCGAAGTTGCCGGTGGGGCAGTGCGCCTGCGGGCATTGCGCGCCGATTCGCGCCGAGGTGGATCAATTCCTCAAGGAAGGCAAGAACGAGGCGCAGATTCTCGACTACTACGTCGCGAAGTTTGGCGGCAACCAGGTGCTGAGCGAGCCGCCGAACGCGGGTTCTGGCAGGGTCGCATGGACAATGCCGATCGTAATCGGCGTTGGTGGATTGATGGCCGTCGCGTACTTCGCGATGCGATGGTCGCGTCGCCCCGCGCTGGCGAGCGCGCCGGCCGGCATCGAAGATCCGGGGATGGCCGCGCGACTCGACGACGAACTCAGGAATCTTGACTAGCAAAGCGGTCGACGAACCGAAAGGTTCGGCGCTACAACACGCCAACTCGGAGCCGTTCCTGCAACCCTGGCAGTTCTTCCTGCTGGGAGGGATGCTGGCTGCCACCGCCACGGTGATCGTGGCGACGGGGCAGTCGCCGGCCAACATCATCATCCTCAGCCTCACAGTGGTCGCGGTGAGCTTCGTCGGCCTCGGCGCGTACCGCATGCTGTCGCCGCTGGTGGGCGAACAGGCTGACGCGCCGGTGATGATTGCCGGCCGCACGCGCGTTGCCCTCGAACGCGAGAAGACGCTCGTGCTGCGCTCAATCAAGGAGCTCGAGTTCGATTTCGCGATGGGCAAAGTCGCCAAGGCGGACTTCGACGAAGTGTCGTCACGTCTTCGCGCCCGCGCGCTCGGCTTGATGCGGCAGCTCGATGCCGGTGGCGGGTACCGTGAGCAGATTCAGGAAGAAGTGAAGAAGCGGTTGGGCGCGCTGGGTGCACCGGGTGCGCAAGTTGCGCAAGTTGCTGAACTCGTGCCGGGCCTGTGCGGGCAGTGTGAAACGCAGAACGACGAAGACGCGAAGTTCTGCAAGAATTGCGGAGCGAAGCTATGAGGCGGCTTGCGCTCTGGTTACTGGTTACGGGCATCTGGTTACTGGCCGCGCCGGCAAGCGCGCAGGTTGATATGCCGGACCCGTCGGCGATCGCGGGCACGCCGCTACCGGCGCCGGAACTCGCTGACGGCACCGTTACCGTGCGCGTCGTGCGCGAGCGGATGGGCAACAACGTCGCTGGACAGGAGGTCACGCTGACTGTTGGCGGCGCGCAACGCGTCATGAAGACGGACGAGCAGGGCCGCGCGCAGTTCGACAAGCTGCCGACCGGTGCGCTCGTGAAGGCAACGACGGTCGTCGATGGTGAGACCCTGACCTCGCAGGAGTTTGCCGTGCCACAGCAGGGCGGCACGCGCATCGCGCTAATCGCCGGCATCGCTGCGGCGAAGGCCGCGGAGAAGAGCGCCGCTGACGCGGCGGCGCGCGCACCGGCGCGCCCGGGCGTCGTGGAGATAGGACCCGAGTCGCGCGTCATCGTCGAGTACCAGGACGACAATCTCACCATCTTCTACCTGCTCGAGATCGTGAATAGCGCGCGCACGCCGGTTGATATCGGCGGCCCGATCCTGATCACGCTGCCGACCGGCGCCGCGGGCGCATCGGTCATGCAGGGTTCCTCGCCTAGCGCCGGCGCGAAGGGCGACATGTTGACGATCACGGGTCCCTTCCCACCCGGCAAGACCATTGCGCAGGTGGGCTTTTCGTTGCCGCAGGCGACATCCTCGATGACGATCCGCCAGACGTGGCCCGTGGCCGTGGCGCAGGTGTTCGTCGGCATGGAGAAGATCGGCAACATGCAGATGTCGTCGCCGCAGCTCACCGACATCCGCGAGATGAACTCGGAAGGGCAGCAGTTCGTCATGGGCACCGGCCCGCGCATGAACGCGGGTGACACGCTGGTATTGAACCTGACCGGCCTGCCGGCGCACAGCCTGTGGCCGCGCAACGTCGCCCTGGTCCTGGTGGTGGTGATCTTCGTCGTGGGTGCGTGGTTCGCCTGGTCGCCTGGCAAGGCCCATGACGTCCAGGACCAGAAGCTGATGGCCCGGCGTGAGAAGTTGCTCGCCGAAATCGTCGCGCTCGAGAAGAAGCGGCAGACCAAACCGTTGTCCGAGTCAGACGAGGCGCGATTGCAGCGCGCGACCACCGAGCTCGAACGAGTGATCGCGGAGCTGGATCGCGGCGTCGCGGCGTGATTCGCCTCTCGGTCGCCGATGTCGCGAGACACTACGGACGACGGAAGGCGCTGGCGCATGCCGCGCGAAAATCCCGAAACGAAGTCGTCGGCGCGGTCGGCGAGGTTGGCGCGTTCCAGCGCGCGAAGCGCGGTCGCGCGCGCATCGGGGACGCCGTAGAGATGTCCGAAGAACTCGAGGTTCTCCCG
>DATMJU010000601.1:0-8144 GCA_035553795.1 Vicinamibacterales bacterium | reverse complement strand
CGTCACAAAATTGGCTGATATCGGCCGCCACCGGCGCCGACTGTCTGAAAGCACGCAGTTGGCGTCGGCGCCTTGAAGATACGGCGCGATAAGGAGCCATAAATACGACTGATCGCTATCGGACTTGTGGCACACCGATTGCGATCTTTGTCGACGGTCACCGACCGAACGGAGGAAGAGATGGCGCACAGATCAAAGACCCCGGACAAGGGAGGCAAACAGGATCCGGCGCTGGCTGCGGGCGCGACGCCCGACGCTGACGCGCTCAGACGTGAAATCGAGTTGCGCGCCTACCACCGCTATTGCGAACGCGGGTGCGCGGCGGGCGCTGATGTTGACGACTGGGTCGAGGCAGAGCGAGAGGTGCTCGCCGCGCACGGGCATTCGGGCGTATCGGACGGGAAGGCCTAAGCCGTATGATCTCGCGATGCCGGTGTCGATGATCGAGCGGGAGGGCGGGCATCTCGCAGGCGGACCGCGAGTGCACCACCACCTCATTCGCGCGGGCGCTTTAATCGTCGGTATCGGCGCGATCGCCAGCCTGCATTTCGTAACCGACCCGGCATACCTGGCGCTCCACGAGTTCTATAACTACCTTTGCTACGTTCCGATCATTTTCGCCGCGTACTGTTACGGTACGTGGGGAGGCGTAGCCGCCGCGGCGCTCACGTCTGCCGCCTTCATTCCCCATATCCGTGCCGCGTGGGTGGGCAACGAGGCCTACAGCGCGAGCCTGTACGCGGAGGTCGTGGTGTTTCACGTCCTCGGATTGACGGTGGGGCTGCTGGCCGCGGCACAGCGAAGACTCACGGCCCGCTATCGCGACACTGCGGTTTCACTCGAGCGAGCGAACCGCGAGTTGCGCGAGTCCCATGAACACCTGCGTCGCGCCGATCGGCTCTCGGCACTCGGCGAAATTGCCGCGGGACTTGCGCATGAGATTCAGAACCCGCTGGCAGGCGTCAAAGGCGCGCTCGAGATCATCACCTCTCGCGTCGCGCCCGGCACGGCGGAGGCCGAGTTCGCTGACATCGGCGGCAAGGAGCTGGCGCGATTGGAGGGGCTGGTCAGTGAGTTTCTCGCCTACGCGCGGCCCCACGATCCGGCCTTGCGCCCGACCGATGTTCATGAAATCGTTGAGCGCGTGGCGGCGTTGCTCCGCTCGCAAGCAGAGGCCAAGTCTGTGACGTTGTTAGTGGAGCGCCCCATCGCGATCCCCCTGCTGTCGATCGATCCGGAGCAAATTACGCAGGTGATTTTCAACGTCTTGCTCAACGCGATCCAAGCCACTCCCGTCAGTGGGCACATTCGAATTCGCGAATTTGCCGAGCCTGAGTGGGGCGTCATTGACGTGATTGACGAGGGGCCCGGTATCCCTCCCGAACATGCATTGCGCCTGTTCGACCCATTTTTCACCACCAAGCCGCGCGGTACGGGCCTCGGGCTCGCCATCTCCCAGCGGATTGTCATTGCGCATCGGGGCACGATCGAGGCGCTTCCGGGATCACCTTCCGGAAGTGTGTTTCGCATTCGGCTGCCCCTCCCGGAAGAAACGACAGGAGCGTCATGACGCGCGACCAGCAGAACAGCCCCAGCCACCCGAAGACAGTCCTTGTGATCGACGATGACGAAAGCTTGCGGCGGGTCGTCGAGTACAACCTTCACGAAGAAGGGTACCGAGTGCTCATCGCCGCGGACGGTGCAGGGGGATGGCGGACGTTCCAGGCGGAGACGGTGGACCTGGTGCTCACCGACGTGCGGATGCCGGAGATGGATGGCATCGAGGTGCTGACGCGCATCAAGGCGATGCAAGCCGATGTCCCAGTGATCATGCTTACCGCGCACGGCACCATCAACTCCGCTGTCGAGGCGATGAAGCTGGGCGCGTTCGACTACCTGACCAAGCCATTCAATCGCGAGCAACTGAAGGCCGCCGTTCGCAAGGCGTTTGAAGTGGCGGCGCTGACTTCGGAGAACCGCTACCTCCGGCAGGTCGTCGCGGAGCGGTTCTCGTTCGCGAACATGATCGCTGGCTCGCGCGCGATGCGAGCCGTGACGGAGACGGCGGGACGAGTCGCGCAGACCGACACCTCGGTGCTCCTCGAAGGAGAAAGCGGGACCGGCAAGGAGTTGCTGGCGAAGGCGATTCATTTCCATAGCTCTCGCGCGCGCGCGCCGTTTGTCACCATCAACTGTGGAGCGATCCCGGAGCAACTGCTCGAATCTGAACTGTTCGGCCATCGCCGCGGATCGTTCACCGGCGCCGTGAGCGACAAGCGTGGCAAGTTCGAAGCGGCCGACCGTGGCACGATCTTCTTGGATGAGATCGGCGAACTGCCAATGCTGCTGCAGGTGAAGATCCTGCGCGTGCTGCAGGAGCGAGAGGTTGACAAAGTCGGCGAGACGCGCCCCATCAAAGTGGATGTGCGTGTCATTGCGGCGACAAACCGGGACCTCGAGAAAATGGTCGCGGAAGGCACGTTCCGGGACGATCTCTATTACCGGCTGGCGGTGGTGTCGATTCGGGTGCCGCCGCTGCGAGAGCGTACGGACGATATCCCGTTCCTCGTCGACCACTTCTTGAGCAAGCATGCCGAGCGGCTCGGGCGCATACGGCCGACGGTCGAACGGGACGTCCACTCGGCGTTCAATCTGTACCCCTGGCCCGGTAACATCCGGGAACTCGAGAATGTGATCGAGCGCGCGTTGGTACTCGACAAGGATGGCGTGCTGGGGCTCGACGATTTGCCGGAACGCTTGCGTACCCGAGAGCCTCGGGTCGCGAACCTGCGTATGGAACTGCCAGACGAAGGCATCTCATTGGAGGATGTGGAGCGCGAACTGATCCTGGCATCGCTCCACAAACACAATTGGAATCAAACGCGTGCTGCTGCGTTTCTGAACATCACGCGGAGCACGCTCCTGTATCGCATGGAGAAGTTCGGTCTCGAGAAAGAGAACAAGCCGGTCGACCCGGCTCGCCAGGCGTAGGCCGGCAAGTGTTTTCGGCGGTCTACTTCGCCGCGTACTTCTCCGGGTTCTTGTCAAACGCCGCTTGGCACGCCGCGCTGCAGAAATAGTACGTCTTACCCTTATAGTCGGTTTTCGCTGCCGCAGACGCCTCAGCTAATTGCATCCCGCACACTGGATCTTTAGCCATCCTCGGACCCCTTTCGACGGTCAGTTAATGAACGTTTTTTAATAGACCGGATCACCAAGCCGTATCACCCTAATGCTAGTCTGGCTGGGTCCCTGCGAGACGCCGTGGCTGAAACTTTTTTGGAAGAGATGAAGCGGTACATCGGGTTCACCCCCGATGACGCCGCAATTCTGGTCTCCCTCGCGCCTACGGTGGAGCCCCACCTGCACGCCTTGGCCGACCGCTTTTATGAACAGATCCCGCGACACTCCGAAGCCGCTGCTGTCTTTACCGGTGGCGAGGCGCAGGTCACCCGGCTGAAACTCACTCTGCAACGCTGGGCACGGAGCCTCTTTGCGGGGGTGTACGACGAGGCGTATGCGGAGGACCGTTTTCGAATTGGCTACCGGCATGTGCAAATTGCTCTTCCGCAACGTTATGTCATTTCCGCCATGCATGTCGTGGGCCGGTTTCTGCGCGAGCTGTTAGAACAGCAAATTTCCGACATCGACCATCGGCGACGCGCACACGCCAGCCTGGATCGAATCATCATCCTCGACCTGGGGTTGATCTGCGAGACGTACTTCGAAGGGAGCCTTCGCGAATTGCGATTGCTCAACGACCGGCTGACATCGGCGAATCGTGCGCTCGAGGAGGCCAATCGCATCAAAGCCGATTTCCTCGCCACCACGTCACACGAGCTGCGGACGCCTCTGACCTCGATCATCGGATTCTCGCGAATTCTGGTCGATGGCTACGTTGATGATCCGGCGGAGCAGCGCGATCTCCTCGGAGACGTGCATCGCAGCGCGCTGCATCTGCTCTCGCTCGTCGACGACGTTCTCGATCTGTCCCGCATCGAGGCCGGACGGCTGGACATCACGGTCGAAGCCGTCGATTTCGCCGGCCTGATCGCGGAGGTGATGACGCTCACGAGAGTGCAGGCGAACGAGAAAGGGCTCGCGCTCTTGACGGACGTGCCGGCCACGTTACCGCCAATTCGCGTCGACCGATCGCGCATGCGCCAGATCTTGCTCAACGTGCTCGGTAACGCAGTCAAGTTCACCGATCGTGGACAGATCCGGATCAGGGCGTTCGTGACCGACGCAGACGGCGCCTCTGTTGACGTGACCGTGGCCGATACGGGGATTGGAATTGCCCTGGACAAGCAGTCGCTTCTGTTCGAAAAGTTTCGCCAAATCGACGCCTCGCACACACGACGCCATGGAGGGAACGGCTTGGGTCTGGCGATCAGTAAGGCCCTGATCGAGCAAATGGGTGGGCACATTCGACTCCACTCGGCCGGTGATGGCCAGGGGACGACGGTGGCACTGACGGTGCCGGTGGCGAAGGAAGGGTGACGTGGGACTGGATACCGCCACGAAACGCGTTGTGATCGTCGAAGACAATGCCTCAGTGGCGAAATACTTTCGCTACGTACTCGAGCATGCCGGCTACGCCGTTGTGATCACCGAATCGGGCGATGAAGCCGTGCATCTCGTTCGAGACGCCGCCACGGTGGCGGTCCTCGTGGATATCTCCCTGCGCGCCACTCGATACGACGGCCGCTACATCGATGGTCTCGAACTGAGCCGGATTTTGAAGGGCGACGAGCGCACCGCCCGCGTTCCAGTGATCATCGCCACAGCCCACGTGATGTCTGGCGACCGCCAGCGGTTCTTGCAGGAATCCGGTGCCGATGCATTCCTGCGAAAGCCCGTCGTCGATCCACAAGAGCTGCTGTTGCTCTTGAGCCGGATGACTTCCGGGGAGGGGGCGTCATGAGGCTCGCAGCAAGCGTTATCGGCGCTGCGGTCGCGTCGCCACTTCCACCGGTACGTCGAGGCGCTGCTGAGCGCGCCGCACCGTCAGCGCAAGGGTGGCTCCGGGCGCCGTGTCGCGAATGCGTCGGTACACATCCTGCGACGTTATGGGACCGGGAGGTCCCGCGGCGAGAACGACGTCGCCCAGACGAACGCCGGCTCGAGCGGCCGGGCCGTCAGTCGCGAGTGCCGTGACCATCACACCAGGGTCAATTCCTAATGAGCGCGCCGCAGTTCGGCCGACATCAACCATCCTGATGCCGATCCAGCCGTGCGTCACGTTGCCGGCGCGAAGCCGCGGCAGCATTTGCTTCACGACATTGATGGGGATGGCGAAGTTCAAGCCGATGTTCTCACCACCGCCGGAAATGATCGCGGTCGTGATCCCAACCAGGGCGCCTTTCAGATCGAACAACGCGCCGCCGCTATTGCCAGGATTGATGGCCGCATCGGTCTGGAGGAACTCCATGCCGGAATCATCGAGTCCGCGCGCCTTGGCACTGATGATGCCGGCGGTGACCGTATGATGGAGACCGAGCGGGCTGCCAATTGCTACGACCCAGTCCCCGACATTGACACGATCGGAATTGCCGAGCGGCGCGGGCGGCAAGGCAATGAACGTCTGAGCTCGGAGCAGGGCCAGGTCGGAATCAGTGTCGGTGCCAACGACGATCGCATCGCCATCGTCGCCGTCCGACGTACGAAAGTGAATGGCGTCCGCGCCCTCGATGACGTGCGCATTAGTGAGAATGAGGCCCGAGGCGTCGATGATCACGCCTGAGCCGAGTCCCTCCTGAATGGTGCCAGGCAGCGAGGGCTCTCCCCGACTTTCACGCATGGTATGTAGAAAGACGACTGAACGCGTTCTTGATCGCGCGACGCGGCCAATCGTGTCAGTCCGGAGCGCCGGCGCAAGGGGAGCCGTCTGATCGCTGGCGGCTACGCCCACGGCCAGCATCGCCGTAACGATGAGCATCAGCGTCGTGAAACGCGGCATCATTGGGAATATCCTTTTCGTTGGCCGGCGGCATAGTACCCGGCTCGGGTACGGACCTTGGCGTCACGTGAGATCACGCGGACGGAAACATCTCGCCACTGCCCGTCGTGGCGCTCGTCGGCCGACACGTAGCCGATTCGATAAAGGTGGCGCATTTCGGCATCGATCTCCGCATAGAGGGCCGGAAGCGCGGCGAGAGTTGGCACGCCGAGCGCACGCCCTCCTGTGTCCCGGGCCATAGCCAGCAGCGGCCATGTCGCACCGAGCCATGTCCCCTTTCGATCGGTTCGCAGAGAAATCGAGTACACCAACGCTCCGGTTCGGCGGAGTACCGGCAACACTTCCTCGAATCCCACGTGGCTCGCTGTGTCCTCACCGTCCGACAGCACGATCACGGCTTCACGCGTTTCCGGCAGCGCGTGGTTGCGTGCACGCGCCAACTCGTTTGCGGCCACGAGTAACGCGTCGTACAACGAGGTGGTGCCGGTCGCAGTGAGCGATCCGAGCGACGCCGGCGCGCGCGATGGATCGTCGCCGAAAGCGTGGATCCGTTCCGCTTGCTGGTTGAACGTAATGATCCCGAGCGTGTCGTGTGATTCCAAACTACGCGCGAACATGGTCGCTGCGTCGATGGCGCGCGCGAGCTTGTCACCGTTCATACTCGCGCTTCGATCGATCAGCAGCATGGCCCTCAGCGGCAGCGTTCCGGAAGGCAACACAAACGACGGGCGTTGGGGCTTGCCGTTTTCCAGCACGAGGAAGTCTTCTGGCGTTAGGTCCGGCAGGGAGCGGCCCGCCGCGTCCTTGACGCAGACATCCAAGGTCACCAGGTCAACGCCGCCTTTGAATCGGGGCCCTCCAAGCGCATCGCGCGTCACCGCGATCTGGCCCTCTGAAGGCGCCAGCACAGAAGGTGCCTGCGCATCCGATCGCGCGTCGCTTGCGATGGCAAACGTCGCGACCGCCGCGACGAACAGGAGGCTGCGAGTCATAAACATCCTCGTCAGAAACGGTACCCAACGCCGACGACCATGTTTGTCAGGACCATGCGATCGCCTCCGGCAAACACGAAGAGCGCACGCACGTCCGGCTTGACGTAGACGCGATCCGTGACCGTGATCCGTATGCCGCCGCCGATGGTCAAAACTGGATCGGTAAACGAGCGCATCATCCAGCGGCCATTTGGCGGAATCTCCATTTGTCCCAGCCGGTCAGCGTAGAACGCGGGCATTTGGCTGGCTGTGAACGTGGGGCCGGTCCACGTGTCCGTCGAGGCACTGCCGGTGAACGTCGTGCCGCCCGTCATCATGCCGAAGCCCATGCCGCGGACGGGTACAAACCATGTGCCCGACGGGAACTGCGATCCCATTCCGCCCAAGAGCCGATCGTCTCCCAGTGCGAAGCTGGCCCGATAAAGTCCTCCGCCAACAGCGATGTACGGGGCAGCCCGTCTGCCGGCTGCGATCGACATCAGGGCTGCACCGGTGAGCTCGAGCCCGTGGGTTCCACTCCCGCGCTGCAGGAAGACGCTGCGGGCTTCGACGGCAACCCGATCGGTGGCGTCGAACGTGAGTAGGGCACCAGCACTGACCCCTGCATCGCCCGATCCGGCGGACACGCCGCCGAGAAGCGCCGCAGAGACCGGGCGCGACGTGCGTGCGACGTCCGGAGATTGCGCCGGCGGCTGCGCCGCGACCGGGACCGCCGCAAGAAGGATGATTCCCGCGGCGGCGGCTGGCGAGAAGAAATGAGTCATTGAGTACGCCTCCTGATTCGCGCGGCAGCGCCACGCCTGCTCTCGCATCACTCATAACGCATGCCAGCGCGGCATGACGCACTTCACGGCGGTTCTTCTCGGTTTGCCGAGAGCCCACCGAATCTGGCGCAAGGGTGTTGCGTGATTTAACGCGAGCGCGCGCGAAGGTGTCTGAGCGCAGACACCTGCCGACGCACGGCAGGACTACTGGATGCGGAAGTCCAGGACGATGGTCACGAGTACGTCCACGGGTTGGCCATCGCGGCGGCCGGGGTTGAATCGCCATTGTTCGGCGGCCAAGACGGCCTGCCGGTCCAAGCCGCCGGGATCCAGCGATCGGATGACGCGAATGTCACGCAGCGTGCCGTCACGCTGAACCACCGCTTCCAGGATCACCGAGCCTTGGATGCGCGCGCGCATGGCCTCCCC
>DATMJU010000600.1:0-3768 GCA_035553795.1 Vicinamibacterales bacterium | reverse complement strand
CCAGTAGCCGACGCCGCGTCCGGAGAGGCGGCGTCGGCTACTGGAGCGACGGCAAGGGCGATGAGCGGATCTTCTACGTCACCATCGGTTATCAGCTGGTGGGACTCGATGCGAAGACCGGCATTCCGCTGAAGGACTTCGGCGTCAATGGCATCGTCGATTTGAAGAAGGACGCTGATCAAACCCTCGATCCGGTTGACGGCGAGATTTCCTGGAACGGCGCGCCGGTCGTGGCGAAGAACGTGGTGCTGATTGGCGCCGCGCATCGCACCGGCACCATTCCGGCGAGCCGGAGCAACGCGAAAGGCTACGTCCGCGGCTATGACGCGCGCACCGGCAAGCGCTTGTGGATCTTCCACACCATTCCTCTCCCTGGTGAGTTCGGCAACGACACGTGGCTCGAGAAGTCCTGGGAGTACACCGGCAACACCGGCGTCTGGACGCAGATGACGGTCGACGAGCAACTTGGCATCGCCTATCTGCCGGTGGAAATGCCGACGGGCGACTACTACGGTGGCCACCGCCCCGGGAACAACCTGTTCTCGGAATCGCTCCTCGCGGTCGATCTCCAGACCGGCAAGCGCATCTGGCACTACCAGTTCGTGCATCATCCGATCTGGGATTACGACGTGCCCTGCGCGCCGATCCTCGTTGACGTGACCGTCAACGGACGCAAGATCGCCGC
Source organism: Vicinamibacterales bacterium (assembly GCA_035553795.1). Lineage (GTDB taxonomy): Bacteria > Acidobacteriota > Vicinamibacteria > Vicinamibacterales > UBA2999 > 12-FULL-67-14b. The sequence continues at coordinate 3,083 of DATMJU010000600.1, read as the reverse complement.
CATCGCGCAGCCGACCAAACAGGGTTTCATCTTCGTCTTCGATCGCAAGACCGGCGAACCGGTGTTCCCGATCGAAGAGCGGCCCGTCGAGAAAGGCACCGTCCCGCGCGAATGGTATTCGCCGACACAGCCCTTCCCCACCAAGCCGCCACCGGTGGAGCGGCAAGGATTCCTGCCGGAATACGTGCTGGACTTCACACCGGAACTGAAAGCGGAAGGGCTCAAGCTGATCGAGCGCTTCAAGATTGGCCCGCTCTACACGCCGCCGATCGTGCGCGGTGAGAACGGCAAGGCGGGTCTGCTGTTCATTCCGAACGGACCCAACTGGCCTGGCGGCTCGGTCGATCCGGAGACCGGGATGCTCTACATCTACTCGCACACGCTGGTGCGCATCCTGGCGATGGTGAACGATCCCAAGCGCTCGGACATGAATTATTTCAGCGACGGCGGTGCGTCGGAAGAAGGCGTCGGCAACCTGTCCGTCCAGGGGCTGCCGCTGGTGAAGCCACCGTATGGCCGCATCAGCGCGGTCAATCTCAACACCGGTGAAATCGCCTGGCAGATCGCGCACGGCGAGACGCCGGATGCGATCAAGAACCATCCGGCGCTGAAGGGGCTCACCATTCCGCGGACCGGGCGACCTGGCGGCGCGGGCGGCAGTTCCGGCGGCATCGGCACGCTGGTGACCAAGACACTGCTCATCGCCGGTGAGGGCGGCACCGTGAGGATGCCGGACGGGTCGCGCGGTGCGATGCTGCGCGCCTACAACAAGCAGACCGGTGCCGAAGTCGGTGCCGTCGCAATGCCTGGGGCGCAGACCGGTTCGCCGATGACCTACATGCTCGACGGCAAGCAATTCATCGTCGTGGCGTCGAGCAGCTCGCTCCTTCCCGGCGAGCTGGTCGCTTATAAACTGCCATGAGAATAAGAATCACAAGAGCAAAGGAGAAATGGGAGGCCACAGGAGCTCTCCTGTTAGCTCCTTTCCTCCTTTTCTCCTGTTTGCATGCACTTGAGGCGGATCGCTTCGGTGATGTCGAGATCTCGACCTTTACGCATTCGGCTATTCAGTTCGAGCATGCGGGCAAGGTCATCCATGTCGATCCCTGGAGCGTTAGCGATCTCTCCAAAGCCAAGCCCGCGGACCTGATCTTGATCACGGACGATGTGGCGCATCACCTGGATCCGAAGGCGATTGCGCGCGTGCGGAAGCCTGGGGCGCCGGTCGTGATACCGGCGACTGGCACGAAGCAAGTGCCCGACGGAATCGTCATGGCAAACGGTGATGCGCGCGAGATAGCCGGAATCAGGATCGAGGCGACGCCGGCGTACGACGTGACACCCGGAGAGTCCTTCCACCCCAAGGGGGAAGCAAACGGCTACATCCTGACGCTGGGCGGCACACGGGTGTACGTTGCGGGCGTCACCGAATGCGTGCCCGAAGTGCGCGGCGCGAAGAACATCGATGTGGTGTTCTTTCCCATGAACGTTCCTGCCGCGCGCATGGAGCCGGCGGCGGCCATCGACTGCCTGGCCGCGATGGGGCCCAAAGTCGTCTATCCGTATCACTACGATCAAGAATGGGTGCGCCCCGTGCCGCCTGGCGGAAAGCGCCCCCAGCCTTCCACGCGCGGTTTGAAGGAACTGAACGACGCGTTGTCGCGTCACAAGATCGAAGTTCGTCTAGCAAACTGGTACCCACAATGAAAACCATCATCGCCGCCTCAGTCTTTGCCGGATTGCTGATCGCGACCGGCGCCGCCCAGTCACCGAACGGTCCGCGCGCCGGTGTGGACTGGCCAGGCTTCCGGGGCATCAACGCCGGCGGCGTCGATGATGCGAAGGCGCTGCCCCTGCAATGGAGCGTGCCCGACTCGAAGCTGGTCAAGTGGAAGGTCCCGGTCAACGGGCTTGGACACTCCAGCCCCATCGTCTGGGGCGACCAGGTGTGCACGGCAAGCGCGATTAGCGGCACGCCGGATCCGCAGTTGAAGGTCGGCCTCTACGGCGACATTGGATCCGTGCTCGATACCACCGAGCACAAGTGGATTGTGGCGTGCTTCGACAAGCGAACCGGCAAGCAGCGCTGGGAGCGCATCGCGAAGACCGGAGTGCCCATCGTGAAGCGCCATCCCAAGTCCACGCACGCCAGTTCCACCCTCGCGACCGACGGCCGCCACATCGTCGCGATGCTTGGGTCAGAAGGCATGTATGCCTACTCGATGAGCGGCGACCTGCTCTGGAAGAAAGATTTTGGAACGTTGGACTCCGGGTTCTTCATGGTGCCGGACGCGCAGTGGGGGTTTGCCAGCTCGCCGGTCATCCATAACGGCCGCATCGTGTTGCAGGCCGACGTGCAAAAGGGTTCGTTCGTGGCGGCGTTCGACGTGCGGAGCGGCAAGGAACTGTGGCGCACGCCGCGCGCGGACGTGCCGACGTGGAGCACGCCCGCCATCGTGTCGATGAACGGCCGCGAGCAGGTGATCGTCAACGGCTGGAAGCACATTGGCGGATACGATCTGGAAACCGGCAAGGAGATCTGGCGCATGACCGGCGGCGGCGACATCCCGGTGCCGACGCCGATCGCCGCGCACGGCCTGGTGTACATCACCAACGCGCACGGCAAGTTCTCGCCGATCTATGCCGTGAAGCCGACGGCGAGCGGCGACATCACGCTCAAGGAAGGCGAAACGTCGAACGCCCACATCGCGTGGAGCTACATGCGAGACGGCGGCTACATGCAGACGCCGATTGTGTACGGCGACATCCTCTACGTCTGCCGCGACAACGGCGTGTTGAGCGCGTTTGACGCGAAGACCGGCACGCGCCACTACCAGGCGCGCCTCGGAGACGGCAAGACCGGATTCTCGGCATCAGCCGTGGCGGCGGGCGGGCGTCTCTACTTCACGAGCGAAGACGGCGATGTCTACGTGGTCAAGGCAGGTACGACGTACGAGCTGCTGGCGACAAATCCCCTCGGCGAGGTCGCCATGGCCACTCCGGCAATTTCTGAAGGGACCTTGCTCTTCCGCACGCGCAACCACCTGGTGGCCGTCGGCGAACGATGAGACGCGTGCTACAGC
>DATMJU010000599.1:0-2942 GCA_035553795.1 Vicinamibacterales bacterium | reverse complement strand
CCCGGCACCCGCACCAAGCTGGATGTTGCCGTTGGGGCCTGCGATGCCCGCGACGACGTTCTGGAAAGAGTACGATCCCATCGCTCGGGCTCCTTAGCGGTTGACGTTGAGGACGGCGTTCACGGTGTGCACCGCGCCCGCGAGCTTGACGGCCACCTGGATCGGCGGCGATTTTCGCGCGGCGCGGTCCGGCGCGCTCTGCGTCGAGATCGGCGGCGCGTAGATGTAGTAGCCAGTCGACAGCGTATCGCCGGTCTGCAGTTGGCCGAAGCCGCCGGCCTGCCAGACGCCCGGGGCAACAAGGCCGTTGGTAATAGCGGCTTCCATCGACTGGTCGATGACGTTGACGATCTGGTGGATGCCCGGGTCGGTCTGCGGCACCTTTGGCTGCGTCGCCAGCAGGTTGAACAGGTTGGTCTGGATCCGGTTCTGCAGCCAGTCGAGGCCGAAGATTTCGTCGATGTAGGCCTGGCCAAAGCAGCAGCCGTTGACCAGCACAGAGGCGCCGTTCTGGAAATTGGCGAAGTAGTTGTACCTCTTGCTGTCAAGCACCGTCGCCGAGTTCTGCGACAGCGGCTCGTACGGCACGCCCGGCTCGACCTTCCACGCCACGGTGGGCATCGTGTTTGAGCCGTTGAACTGCGTCGTCAGGATCGAGCCGAAGATCGAGATCACAGCGTAGGGGTTGGTGGTCGAGTACTGGCCGAAGGTCCGCTTGTAGCCGGCCGCGATCAGCTGCGAGCCGATGTCGGAGTTGGAACCGCTGTTGATCGCGTTCGCGTCGGCCGTGGTGAGGCCGAAGATATGCGTGCTCGCCTCGATAAAGCCTGCGATCGCAAGGTAGTCGGCACCGCTCGGCATCGTCGATGCGGCAAAGGTCAGGCCGTACCAGTAGGTCGGATTGGCATCAAGGATGGTGACGGCAGCCAGCGCGCTTTCGGCGGCAATGCCCGCCACTGCGTAGGCGCCGACAGCGGAGGTGCCACCAAGCAGGCTCGAGATGTCGGTGCCGCTATTCGGGGCCTGAAGCAGCGACACCGACGAACTGGTGCCCGTCGTGCTCGACACGATCTGGAACTGGGTGCCGGTCCATACGCAGGTGGCGGCCAGCGAGGCGCCAGCGAGTGCGGTCGTGATCAGCGAGGCAACCTGCGACAGGCTGGTGGCGCTGCTGAGGTTGATTCCGGCGACGTTGGTCAGCGAGCCGCCGTTGACCTGCACCTTGAAGCCGCCCGAGGTCACCGCCGTGAAGTTGGCGAGGGCTTGCTGTGCTGCCGTAAGCGGTGCGCCATATACCGCGCCCGACGTAGCGGTCCGGGCCCAGCGGCCGATGTAGAGCTGCGTCGGCTGCGGGCTCTGGCTGAAGAAGAGCTGCGCGGCGGCGTATTCCGGTGCGCTGGTCCCGAAATCGGAAGCGACACCAGCAAGCGTGTTGTAGCTGCGGATACGCGTTTGCGTGTCGATGACGGGAGAGTCGCCGAGCAACAGCAGGGTCTCGATGTTCGCATACTGCGCGCCCGCAGGCGTGAGGTTCACACTCGCGGTGATCAGCCGCGAGACGGGAAGTCCAGTGGTCATGTGTCAGCCTCCGGGAGGTCAGTGGGGCGGATTGTCGGTGTTCAGCGGAAGCTGATTGCCGGTGGTTTCAGTGATCGTGCCGACCACGGTCGCGACAGGCAGGATCGCGAAGGTGTCAGTGGTCTGGCGCTTGAACGTGAAGGTGACGTCGATCCGATTGGACCAGCGGCTGTTGATCAGCTCCGGCGCGCGGACAGGCGTACCTACATCCTGCAGGACGATCCCGGCCGCGGTCAGCGCATCGCGGTTCTGCCCGATCTGCAGCCCGTTGCGCGCGGCTCGCGCGGCCTGTTGAGCCTTGGCGCCGTAGAAACTCGCCATGACCTGCAGGACTTCGTGCTGGACGAGCTTGTAGGTTTCGTCCGCCTGCATGGCCTGATACGGAAAGTCGTCGTCGTCGATCGCGAGCACGCCGACGGCCGCCCAGGTGCCGTCAAACTGCGGTGGGGCGCCGGGCTCAGCCTTGAATCGCCGCACGACGAAGCGTGGCGCCAGCCCAGTCACCGCTGCGATGACGCCTCGGAAGAGATCGTCAAGCGCCTCGTCGTTGATCGGTGCAGTGCTGGTCGGCAGCAGATACCCGCCGGTGCTGCTGTCATTGCTCACTGCGCCACCTGTCCGCGGCTGACCTTGCGCGCCAGCGCCTCGACGAATCCTGCTCCGTAGGCTGTCCAGTCCTGCACCAGAAAGACCTGATACACGTCGCCCAGAAACACGACTGTGTCGGCCTTGTAGCGCTGCAGATCGTTCGGCTCGATGGCGTTGCCGTAGGTATCGGTCGCGACCGGTCCGATGATCGGCGGCGGTGTTGCCGAGCTGAATTCGCCTTCACGGTAGAGCCGGAAGGCGGTGTAGATGGTGATCAGGTCCTCGACCTCGGTCAGGTTGGCCCGCCGGAGCATTTCCGGGTTGGCACCGGACTGGATCGAGCCGAGCGGGTTAGGGATGATCACCGTTGGCACGACAACTTCGCTGCCATTGGTGTCGTAGGTGATCCGGCGCCGCCAGATCGTCATCGGCTGAAAGAAGTCGTCGTCGCCGATGAGATCGTCGAGATCGATCATGTGATCACCTTCACGCCCTTGGCCGCGCGAACGGCGAAATCGATGTTGCGGCGGTACTGACCGGTATCGAGCAGCGGCGTCTCCCTGTCGCGGCCCCGGCGCTTGCGCTGCTTGATCGTTCGCTCGGCGAGCGGCGGGTCGATGCCATCGGTGATCAGGTTCTTGACCGCCGATGTGACCACAAATCCTACCTGCACATGGGCAGCGCGGACGCCATTGACGTTGCCAACCACAGCCTTGCCAACCGCCTCACGGTAGATTTTCTCAACCTTCGGCAGCGCGCTCTGCGTTCCCGGCACC
>DATMJU010000598.1:0-8163 GCA_035553795.1 Vicinamibacterales bacterium | reverse complement strand
GCGTGAATCTCGATCACACGAAACCCGGCGGTCAGCGCACGTGCAGCGGCTTTGGCAAACGCCTCGGTGACCCGCGCGATGTCGGCCTGCGACATGGCCCGGGGCTGCGGGTAGTTGTCGGCGAACTTGATGGCCGCAGGGGCAAGCACCTCCGCCCATCCGCCCTCCGATGCGGCGACAGCGCCGTTGCCGCTCCACGGCCGATACGTGCTCGCCTTGCGCCCGGCGTGGGCGAGCTGCATGCCGGCGACGCTGCCCTGTTCGTGCACGAAGCGCGCGATGCGCGACAGCATGTCGAGGTGCGAGTCCTGCCAGATGCCGAGATCTTCGGGGCTGATGCGCCCTTCAGGCGTGACCGCCGTCGCTTCGGTGAACACCAGGCCGGCGCCGCCGACGGCGCGGCTTCCGAGGTGGACGAGGTGCCAGTCGCTGGCAAAGCCGTCGATGCTCGAGTACTGGCACATCGGCGACACGAACACGCGATTCGCGAACGTGACGCCGCGGACGGTCAGCGGGTCGAAAAGGTGAGCCACGTCACCCATCCTACCCTCTTCCTTAGAACATCTTGCGATAGTCGGCGTAGTGAACGGGCACCGCGACCACCAGGCTCTTCCTGTCGCTGACCGCGCGCTTCACCGCGGCCGCCATTTCATCAGGATTCGAGGTACGCAGTGCCTGCACGCCACACGCCTCCGCCATCTTCACGTTGTCGATCGGATTGAAGTCCATGCGGTACGGCTCGAGCTTGCGGTTCTCCTGCGCCAGCTTGATCAGCGAATAGCTGTGATCCTCGAGCACGACGGTCACAAACGGCGCCCCAACGCGGTCTGCAGTCTCGAGCTCCTGCGCGTTCATCGAGAAACCACCATCGCCAACGGCGGCCAGCACCGGGACGTCGGGACAGGCGAGCTTCGCGCCAATCGCGGCGCTCAATCCATACGCCATCCCCGACAGCCCGTTCGACATCCAGAAGGTGTCGGGATGACGGCTCGGCCAGAACTGTCCAAACAGGTACTTATGAGAGCCCACGTCCGTCGTCACGATGGTTTCCGCGGGCACGGCATCGGCCAGGGCGCGAACGATGTCGCCTGGCCACATCACGCCGGGCGCGCCGGGCTGGCCTTTGAGCAGATCGCTCCGCTGCTGCTGGAATGACGCGAACGGGCGGCCCCAGTTCCGCGGCGGCGGGCCCGCAACCAGCTCTTCAAGCAGCGCGAGGTGACTGACGAGATGCGCATCGCCCGGCGCCACGTCGGTCGCATTGCGAGCCTCAAGGACCCACTGGATCGGCAGTTCGGCATGCCAGGTCTTGTCGATCTCGACCGGGTCGAGGCCGAAGCCGATCAGCAGGTCGGCCGCCTTCAGCGCATCGACCATCACGCCGTCCGCCGCCATGCCACTGATCACGCCGACAAAGTTCGGGCTCGTTTCATCGACGATGCCCTTGATTTTCGGGGTGACGGCGAACGGCAACTGCCATTCGTCGAGCCAGCGGCGCAACGGCGCCGCGCGGCGGGAATCCATGCCGAGGCCGATCAAGACCAGCGGCTTGTTGGCCATCGCGCAACGCGAGCGCAAGTCGGCGGCCCTGGCGGCCGGGTTCGCCATCGGCCTGGTGGGCGGCCCTTCGCTGTACCTACGACCGATCATCAACAGCGGCTTAGCCGCCTCGCGCGCCGACAAGGTCAGATACGACACGCCGTATGGACGGTCCATGCAGGCGGCCAGCGCCTTGCCAACGGCGTCGCCGGCGTTGGACTGCGTCACGGTCTCGGCGACCTTGCACATCGGCTGGAACGTCTGGTGAAGCGGCAACAGCTGGTGAGTGTGCGATGGCGGAAAATCATCCGGGAGTTGCGCGGTGATGGCGAGCAGCGGTTCCTGATCGAGATAGGAATTGGCCACCGGCAGCAGCAGGTTTGCCGCGCCGGGTCCCAGCGTGGCGATGACGACGCCGGGCTGTCGCTTGATCTTTCCGTAAACCGCGGCGGCAAGTCCGGCGTTGGCTTCGTGCCGCATCAGCACGAAATCGATGCCGACCTTTCGCAGCTCGTCGATCAGGACGAGCACTTCCCCGCCAGGTAATCCGAACGCCTTGGTGATGCCGGCTTCCGCCAGCGCCTGCGCGACCGCCCCCGCTGTAGTCATCGGGGGTTAGATTACGCGACCGCCGCCTATTCCCAGAGAAGTTTCACGATGCCGGTCGCTTCGCGCACCAGCATCCCGTCCGGCAGCAACACCGGCTGCGCCCACGTGGCGCTCTTGCCGATCTCGTAGCGGCGCTCTTCCACGAAACGCTCGGGTGTCCGCCTCGCCACGATCAACACACCGCCGTCCGTCAGGAACAGCAGGTGCTGCGCCGACTGCTGGATCGATGCGTGATTGCCGTCGCGGCCAATCGTCGCCCACTTCACCGTCCCGGTTTCGGCGTCCATCGCCACGAACTGGCCGCGGCGCTTGTTCGACATCCCGTAGACCACGCCATCGGCAAACACCGGCGACACCGTGTACATCGTGACCTCGGCATTCCTCCAGCGCTGCGTCGCCTTCCACTGGTTGCCGGCGCGGGCGATCGCATAAGCGTGCGTGCCCTGGCGCGTGCCGGACACAATCAGCGCGCTTCCCGTCCAGATCGGCGTGACGATGTTCTCGTGCCATTCGTCGGGGAATGGAATCGACCACAGCGGCGCGCCATTGGCAGCATCAATGCCGATGATGGAGCCGTTCGTCATCGTGATGATCTGCCGAACGCCGTCGATCGTCACGGCGACCGGTGACGCGTAGCCCGGCCCGGCGCCTTTCGACGACCAGCGCTCCTTGCCGGTGGCCGGATCGAGCGCGAGCACGCGGCCACCATGCACGTCACTCCCCACCTGCACGATCAACGCGTCGCCCTCGAGCATCGGCGACATCGCCGTGCCGCAAAACAGCTTCGACGTATCGATGGATGAGGAGTAGTCCTGTCGCCACGCGACCGTGCCATCGGTGATGTTCCATGCCGTGAGCACGCCGGTCACGCCCAGCGTGAACAAGCGCGAGCCGACCACCAGCGGCGTCGAGTTCGGCCCTTTGGCCATCTGGGTCGCGTACTGATTCTTCGTAAACGACGCCACGTACTTCTGCTGCCACACCACCTTGCCGGATGCGAGGTCGATGGCCGTGACGATCTCCTCGGGATCGCGCCGGCTATGCAGGAACACGCGTCCGTTCGCGACCACCGGCGATGAGTACCCTTCGCCGACTTCGACCTGCCAACCGCGCCTGGTCGACTTGGGCCACTCCTTGGGGATGACAGCGGCGGGAATCACACCATCGCGGGACGGCCCGCGCCACTGAGCCCAATCCTGCGCGAGCGCCGAGGACGCGGAGGCGAAAAAGAGGGCGGCCAGAAGCAATTGACGCATGCGGCGATGCTACCGCATCTGAAAGTTGAAAGTTAACTTCAGTCAGCATCCATCGCCCGCTTGCGCGCCTCTAAGACTTTCCGGATGGTCTTGATGTAGTTGCGGGTCTCGCGGAACGGCGGAATGCCGCCGTAGCGTTCGACGTTGCCGGGGCCGGCGTTATAGCTTGCGAGTGCGAGGTCGAGGTTGCCCTTGTGGTAATCGAGCAACCGCTTGAGATACCGCACGCCGCCCATGATGTTCTCCCGCGGGTCGAACGCGTTGTTGACGCCCATCTCGTCCGCCAGTTCGGGCATCAACTGCATCAACCCTTCTGCGCCGGCGCGCGAGACCGCGTACGGGTGAAACGCGGACTCCGCCTGCATCACGGCGTGAATCAGGTTCGCATCAAGGTCGTACTTTTGCGACGCTTCCTGGATGATCTCGTCGTAGGCCTCGCTCGCGGGGATGGCCATGAATTCCGAGGAGACCTCGACCTTCGGCTTCATGATCTTCGCCGTTGGCAGGATGGCAACGACCGGGCGCGACAGCGGTGCCGACGAGACGGCTGCGGCCAGCACGGCCGTCCTGACCCGACGCCTGGTCGCCCTGCGGCGCCGATCGGCCGTGCCGCGGTCGAGGCCGCGCCGGTCGGTGTGGCGTCGTTCCGGGCCGCCCAGGAGGCCGGCGCTGTTCCATTGCGGAGGCATCTCGCGTTCTCCTGCATGCGATTACTGCAACGGCTGTACCGAATGACGGGCGGGTTCCGTGGCGCAAGGGGTCGCAAAAAGGGCAGGCTCCCGCTCGGACTGTGTGCCTCTCTGCCTCATCCCGGAGGTTGTGGCCCGGCACGTCGCTTGCTCTATAGGTGGGCGTGGAGGGCGCTAATCGCTCTCACAGTGAGGAAACTGAAATGGGCATTCTTGGATGGATCGTTTTTGGTCTGGTCGTTGGCGCCATCGCCAAGCTGTTGATGCCTGGACGTGATCCCGGCGGCATCATCGTCACGATGGTGCTCGGCATCGTGGGCGCGCTGCTGGGCGGCTTCGTCGGCCGCGCACTCGGTATGTATGGCGAGAACGAAAGCGCCGGCTTCATCATGGCGCTGGTCGGTTCGATCGTCGTGCTGCTGATCTATCGCATGACCGTCGGCGGCAGGCATCGGACGGTGTAACAGTCGAGCGGGCCTACAGGCTGGCGGGCTCACAGCCGGCTAGCCTGCTAGCCCGCATGTCCGCCAGCCTTCGCGATCGCCCGCAACAGCATCTCCGCGGTAAACGGCTTGGCGAGGAAGTGCTTGACCTGCGGACCGATCGATTTGGCCGTCGCTTCATTATCGTGAATCCCGCTCGCGGCCACGATACAGACATCCGGATTCATCTTCACCAGCTCGCGCATCGTCGGCATGCCACCCAGCACCGGCATGGTCATGTCGATCACGATGACGTCGATCGTCGAGCCGATCTCGTGGTACATCGTGAGCGCCTCTCTCCCGTTGGATGCCTGCAGCACTTTGTAGCCTGACTTTTCCAGCGTGCTCTTGAGCACCTTGCGGACCGACTCTTCGTCGTCCACGACCAACACCGTCTGGCCCTGGCCGCGGGGCGCGGCGGCGCGTTGCCCTGTCGCGGACGCGGGTAGCCGCGCTGGGGCGACCGGGAGGTAGACATGAAAGCTCGAGCCTTCACCCGGCTCGCTGAACACGCGAATGTGCCCGCCGTGATTCCGCACGATGGTCTGGGACGTTGACAACCCCAGACCGGTGCCCTTGCCTGCATCCTTGGTCGTAAAGAACGGATCGAAAATAGTTTCCAGCAGGTGCGGCGGGATGCCCTCGCCGGTGTCGTCCACCTGAATGACGACGTAGTCACCCGGCGAAAGTTCGCTGGGCCGTATCCCCTGGTGCGGCGCAATCGTCTCGCGAATGGCGGACAACCGCAGCTGCCCGCCGTTCGGCATCGCATCACGCGCATTGACGCACAGGTTGAGCAGGACCTGGTGACACTGCGTGGGATCGCCGAGGATGAGCGGCAGGCCTGGATCAACGTCGGTGGTGATTTCGATGTTCTTGGGCAGCGTGTCCCGCGCGATGCGGACAACGTCGGCGACAAGATCGGCGGCACGGATTTCCACCCGCTTGCCTTCGCGGCCGCGTGCAAATGACAACACCTGCGAGACCATCTCCGCGCCACGTTGCGCGCTGCTCGAGATCGTCTCGATCACATCACGACTGTCGGCGTCGGTCAGCCGATCGCGCAGCAGGGCGATGCCCATGATGATCGGCGCCAGCACGTTGTTGAGGTCATGCGCAATGCCGCCGGCCAGCGTGCCGATGCTCTCGAGTCTCTGGGCGCGGTAGAACTGCTGCTCGAGTTGCCGCCGATCCGTGACGTCGGTGTTGATCGAGAGAATGCTGCGGCCCTTGCCCGCGGCATCGCGGACCAGCGTCCAGCGGCTTTCGATCACGACCTTGCGTCCCGCCCTGGTCTGTGGCTGTAACTCGCCGGTCCATTCGCCCTTTGCCATCACCTCGTCAAAGGCCTGGCGCACGTCCCTGGCTTCGTTCCCGGGATAGAACAGGTCGGTCACGACCTTGCCAAGCGCCTCGTCCGATGTCCAGCCATAGAGCCGCTCGGCGCTCTTGTTCCAGAACGTCAGACGCCGATCGAGGTCGGTCACCAGGATGGCGTCCTGCGCCTTGTCGAGTAGCGATGCCTGTTCGCGCAGCGTCTGGTTGGCGCGCTCATTGCGCGCCAGCAGCTGCATCGCCACCGCGCCACTCACCAGGACCATGCCAGTCAGGAACAGCGCCGCAAAGAAATACAGGCGGCGGCGCGCGTCCGCGGTCGCCAGGGCGTCGCTCTGTAGCGTGCCGACGGTCGCGATCACCGGATAGTCGCGCATCGTGCGATAGGCGAACACCCGCACCAGTCCGTCGATTCCGCCGGGGCCGACATACTCACCGATCGGGCGCCTGCGCTGCTCGGTGATCAGCTGCGACCTGGAAATGTCGGCGCCGAACGTGATTTCGGTGCCCTTGCGGCGTGCCAGCGTGATGCCGTTCGTCAGCACCAGCGAGACAACGTCGGACGGCCCGAGTTGCGTGGCTTCGAACAACTGCGTGAGGTAGCTGGGTTCGATCGAGATCGCGACGATGCCGCCGAAGCCGCCGTCAGGCTTGTTGATGCGCCGCGTCAGGGTGATGGCCCAGCGCCCGCTGACGCGGCCCAGCACGGGCGACGAGATCATCAGCTTGTGGGTGTCTTCCTGGAGGTGGGCCTGGAAGAACTCGCGGTCAAGGATGTTGGTCGGCGCAAACTCGCGCACCGACTCGACGACGTTGCCCTGTGCGTCGGTGACGCCGATGAACGTGATCGACGTCTGGGTGGCAAAGGCCGGCGCCATCAGCCTGCGCAGCGGGATGCGCGGATTCGCCTCTTCGTACTGAGCCTTCATCAACAGCAGGAACTGGTCGATGCCGGCGAGCAGCTGGTTGGTCTGGACGTCGAGGGCGAGCGCGAGATTGGCGTTCTTGCTGAACTCGCTCGCCCGCGCCTCGGCGAGTTCCGCGCGGCCTCGCTGGGTCGTGCCGACCCAGAACATGACGATGAGAATCAGCCCGAAGATTGCCGTCGCTTTGCCGCCGTACGGAATCTTCGGGCTGGAGATCATCGCGGCCCCCTATTCTGCTTCATCAGGGGCCGCGATACAGTGCGAACTATTTCGCCGCGAAGCAGTAGAAGTAGCCTTCGCCGCCGGAACCGCGCAGGGCGTCGAGACCGCAGCCCTTCGAGTCATGCGCCGAGTGCCAGGACGTCGGGTTGGCGCCGCCGCCCTGCCGGTCGTGGTGACCAACGGTGGCCGTGAAGTCGGCGCCTGAACTCGTCCAGTTGTTGCACGTCTTGCCCGACGACGTGCCATCGAGGTTCGACCCGGTCAGGATGTCGTGCTGGTTCGGCTTGTCGCCGCGGCCGTTGACGACAGCGCCCTTCTCCGTCAGCGAGTTGTCCTTCGACAGCTTGTTGTTGTCGCTGTGAAGATCGGCCACGCTCGCGGCCACCTGCACGCCCTTGGCGTTGGTCCACGGGCCGGCGCCGATGCGGTCCTTGGCGTGTTCCTTGTCGGTGCTCAGATACGCGCGCCACACGCGGTTGGCCGGGGCGCCTGCGGCCTTGGCCAGCGCCGCGCAATGCGCGTCAGCACCGGCAATGCCGCCGAGATCACCACCCTTGCCGGGACCGGCGCTGGTGATGAAGAAGGTCATGGTGTTGCTCTGCGCGTCCACTTTCGATGCGGCCGGCGCCACGAGCACCAGTGCAATGCCTGCGATCAACAGTCTCTTCATTTCCATCTCCCGTTAGCGTGCGGCCGGCAATGGGCCGACCGGTTTCAGCGCCGCTGGCTTCGCGCCCTGGGCGCCAAGTGCGTCGTAGATCGCCGGCACGGCGGCGATCAGTTCATTAGTATCGGCGATCACCTTCGCGAGGTCCTCGCGTAGTTCACCGGCCTGCCTGAGCTGCTGAGCTGTCGGCATCGACGTCGAGCCCATCAACTGGCCCTTCACCTGGCCGAGCTGGCCGCGGACGTTGCCCTGCTGTCCGCCAAAGCCACCACCACCGCCGCCGCCCTGCTGGCCCAATCCGAGCCGGCGCCGCAGATCGGCAAGCTTGGTGTTCGCATCGCCGATCGCCGTCTTCGCCGCCGCCGGCGCGTTGGCGGCGTTCTTCAGCAACGCCTCAGCCGCCGTCAGTTGCGTCGCCAGCGTATTCACCGCTTCAGC
>DATMJU010000597.1:0-2732 GCA_035553795.1 Vicinamibacterales bacterium | reverse complement strand
GGGGCCATCGCGTGAACGCACGCGTGCGGGCGCTGGTTGTTCCGGGCTCGCAGCAGGTCAAGGCCGACGCCGAGCGTGAAGGACTCGATCGCATCTTCTCGGAGGCCGGCTTCGAGTGGCGCGAACCCGGCTGCTCGATGTGCCTCGGCATGAACGACGACACGCTGGGTGAAGGCGAGCGTTGCGCCTCGACCAGCAATCGCAACTTTGAAGGCCGGCAGGGCCGCGGCGGCCGCACGCACCTGGTGAGCCCGGCGATGGCGGCAGCGGCGGCGATCGAAGGCCGCTTCACCGACGTGCGCCAGTGGGAGTACCGCTGATGTCCACCTCCGCTCGGAACCAATCAGACGGGCTACGGCGAGACCTCGCCGAAGCGGCCTCCGGCCGCGAAGGCGGGGCGCGCCAACCCTTGCGGTTGCATCGCGGGATCGTGGCGCCACTGCGCCGCAATCACGTCGACACCGATCAGATCATCCCGAAGCAGTTCCTGAAGCGCATCGAGCGCACCGGCTTTGGTCCGTTTCTGTTCAGCGACTGGAAGCGCGATCCGTCGTTCGTGCTCAACCAGCCGCGGTACGCCGGCGCATCGGTGCTGGTCGCCGGCGTGAACTTCGGATGCGGGTCATCGCGCGAGCATGCGGCGTGGGCGCTGCTCGACGCCGGATTCCAGGTCGTCATCGCCTCATCGTTCGCCGACATCTTCCGCAGCAACGCGATCGGCAACGGCATGCTGCCCGTGGTGCTGCCGGAAGCGGCGGTCGAAACCATCATGAGCCGCGCGGAACAACAGGCGGACTACGCCGTCGAGGTCGATCTCGAGCGCAGCGAAGTCCGCGACGGCCTTGGGCTCAAGGAGCCGTTCACCATCGACGCCGCGTCGCGGCAGCGGCTCCTTGAAGGAACCGACGAGATCGACTTGATCCTCAAGAACGAACCCGACATCGCCGCCTACGAGCGGCGCCGGTTTGACGCGCTGGCGTAGCGATTGACGGTCTGGCCCGTGGCCATTTAGCAGCTGGTTGACTCTTATGAAGATAAGCGGCGCACACATCATCTGGTCGGTCCTGGAAGAGCAGGGCGTCGACACCGTGTTCGGGTACCCCGGCGGCGCCATTCTGCCGGCCTACGACGCGTTGCTCGACCACCCGATCCGCCACGTCCTGGTTCGACACGAACAGGGCGCCACGCACATGGCCGACGGCTATGCGCGCGCGAGCGGCAGGGTCGGCGTCGCGCTGGCGACCTCCGGTCCGGGCGCGACCAACCTGGTCACGGGTATTGCGACCGCGATGATGGACTCGATTCCAATGGTCTGCATCACCGGGCAGGTGCCGGCGCACCTGATTGGCTCGGACGCCTTCCAGGAAACCGACATCGCCGGCATCACGCTGACGATCACGAAGCACAACTTCCTGGTCACGCGAGCGGCCGACATCGCGCCGACGCTGCGGCGCGCATTTGAGATCGCGACCTCCGGCCGCCCGGGACCGGTGCTCGTCGACATCACCAAGAACGCGCAGCAGGAAGAGTGCGAGTACGTTCGAGCGGTCGACTCGCCACAGCGACATCCCCAGTCACCGCAGATTCCCTGTGGGGACAAACCTTCAGGTTTGTCCAGCACGAGAGCCAACGACATCGCCCGCGCCAATGAACTGCTGGCCCGATCCAGGAAGCCGGTCATCCTCGCCGGGCACGGCATCCTCAAGAGCGGCGCAATGGATGATGTGCTGGCGCTCGCGGAACGCGCGCAGGTGCCGGTGGCCATGACCCTGCTCGGCATCGGCAGCGTGCCGGCGCACCACCCGCTCAACCTCGGCATGATGGGCATGCACGGCGAAGCGTGGGTCAACGAAGCGATCCAGGAAGCCGACCTGCTGCTCGCCTTCGGCATGCGCTTCGACGATCGCGTCACCGGCAAGCTCGCGTCGTACGCGCCGCACGCGAAGAAGATTCACATCGACATCGACCCGTCGGAGCTCGGCAAGAACGTCCGCGCGGACGTCGCCATCGCCGGCGACCTCAAGACGGTGCTCAGGGACTGGATGCCGCTCGTCGCCAGCGCGACCCACGAATCGTGGCTCACCCGCATCAGCGATCTCGCCGGCGGGGCGACAGTACGCGACATCGAGGAGCTGCCGGATGACGGCCGCTTCTGCGCCGCGCACGTCATCCACGACATCTGGAGGGCCACCAACGGCAGCGCCATCATCACGACGGACGTGGGCCAGCACCAGATGTGGACCGCCCAGTACTACAAGGTGTCGGAGCCGGGCACGTTCATCACCTCCGGCGGGTTGGGCACGATGGGCTTCGGCATGCCGGCGGCGATTGGCGCCAAGCTTGCCTGCCCGGATCGCGAAGTGTGGGCCATCGTCGGCGACGGCGGCTTCCAGATGACGCAGGCCGAGCTGCAGACGATCGCGCAGGAGAACATCAAGATTAACGTCGCGATCATCAACAACGGCTACCTCGGCATGGTGAGGCAGTGGCAGCAGTTCTTCCACGATCGCCGCTACTCCGCCACGCCGATGACGTCGCCGGACTACGTGAAGCTCGCTGATGCGCACGGGCTGCAAGGTGTCCGCGTCACCCGCCGCGCTGACATGGCGGATGCGTTGCGGCACGCGCGCACGTCGGCCGGTTCGGTGGTCCTGGACTTCCGCGTCGAGCAGGAAGACACCGTCTACCCGATGGTCTCACCGGGCGCCGCACTGCACGACATGATCAAGCGC
>DATMJU010000596.1:0-7141 GCA_035553795.1 Vicinamibacterales bacterium | reverse complement strand
TGTCCGAGTCCCTGGTAAGCCTCGTTGAGCCTGGGCCTGATGGTCTTGTAGACGCGCGCCGCCGCCGACGCGTCGATCGAGGTCAGTGTCTGCACGAACCGCACGATCGATCCGGCCAGCTACCGGCGATACGACGGCCTCGTGCAGACACTGACCTCGATCGACGCGTCGGCGGCGGCGCGCGTCTACAAGACCATCAGGCCCAGGCTCAACGAGGCTTACCAGGGACTCGGACATGCCGGGCGCAACGTCGATCTGGCCGTGCAGCAAACGTTGGACATCCTGATCGACACGCCCGTGATCAAGGAACCTGTTGCCCTGGTCGAAACCGGCGCGGCGAGTTGGGCGTTTGAGGATCCTGAGCTTGAAGAACTGAGGCCGTTACAGAAGCAGTTGTTGCGAATGGGATCGGAGAACGTCGACCGCGTGCTGGTGTGGCTGCGCGCGTTTCAAGCCGCGCTTCAGTGAGTCATCGCGTAAACCAGGGTGTTGATGCCGAACGCGTAGCCCTTCGTCGAGAACTCGTAAAAGTACTGCGGGTCCGACGCTTCCTCTTCCCACGAATCGCCGATGTCAGTGTTGTGCGTCGCCAGCACCATCAGGCGGCCCTGTTGATCGTAAATACCGCGCGCGTGCACGACGGCACTGTCTGAGCCGCGCTCCGACGTGTCGCCGCCGCTGCCGGCCCAGAACCCGATCGACGCGATCTGCGGCGCGCCGCCGATATCGAACAACGCCCTGAACAGCGCGTGGTCCTTCTCCAGGTCGCGAGGCGGAAACTGGCCCGGCGGCAGCGCCTTGCCGATCTGCTCAGCAAAGATCTGCCACGCGTACTCTCCCCAGAAGTCGTCGACCCAGAGAAAGCCGCCCTTCAAAAGGTAGGTGCGAAGCGCCTCTGACTCTTCGTCGGTCATGAAGAGATTGCCGACCTCCGTCATCATGATGAACGGACACTGAAACAACGTCGGATCCGTCAGTCGAATGACCAGGTGCTTGGGCTCGCCAGGACTCGAGAAGCCGACGGTGGTCTTGGTCAGCTCCGAGAGGCGCACCGACAGGTTGATGTCGGCGCGCGGGAAGTCCACGCTCCAGCCTCCGCCATCACCGCCCCGATTGCCGCGAAACGCGACGCGGCAGAACTGCCACGAGCCGTCGAAGTCCTCAGCTACGGCCGGACGCACGTTGAACCCGCCGCGGCCGCGTCTTTGTGCCTCGCCAGTGGTGGAAACGGCCAGCAGGAGCGCGAGGACGAGGGCGGCTGACCGCATGCGTTAGGCCGGCACCTGGAGCTGCGGCATCGGCGGCGCCGAGAACAATTTCACGAGCGGCTTGGCCAGCAGCCGCGCTACACGGTTGGCCCGCGAGTGGCGGGCGCTATCGGTGGAGATCCCGGTATTGGCGTACATCTGGCGATAAAGCTTCGAGACCAGGACGAACGCCAGCTTGGCCTTCATCGACTTCACGCACCGCGCGCGCTCCCAGACCAGCTTCATTTGATAGAAGTTGTTCCACACCTCCTGCGTCCGGGCGCGGATTTCATCCGGCGTCATCAGGGGATGCGGCATGTAGACCTTCGGCCGGCGGTGTTTGGGGATCAGCCAGTGCCTGGTCACGGGAATGCCATCCACGGTCTGCACATTGTCTCCGACGGAGGCCTCCCATTTCTGAAAATCCAGCGTGCCCGGAAACGGCGTCAACATCACGAACTGCGCGAGGGTGACCTGGGCCTGCTGGGCCAGGGCCACGGTGGCGTCGAACGTCGATGGCTTGTCGCTGGGCAGGCCGAAAATGAACGACCCGAGCACGTGCACGCCGCGCTTCTGGAACTGCTGGAGTCGCAAGGCCAGCGCCTCGCCGGCCAGGTTGAAGTCCTTGTAGATGTCCTTGAGTCCCTCTGGGGTGACCGACTCCACGCCGACCAGCGCGCCCTTGATGTTGGCCCGGCGCATCGCATCGAGGTACTCGGCATCCTCCGCCGCCTCCATGGTGATCTGCGTGAAGAACACCATGTCGCCGGGCAACTTCGCCATCTTCGACATCAGCTCGAAGCGTTCGTCCCGGATCGCCTTGAGCCGCTGGTAGGTGCTCTTATCGGCGCGCCGATCGGCCGTGCGCAGGTCTTCGAGCGTGACGGGATAGAAATTGTCGTCGGCCAGAGTGATGAAGCGGAAGCCCATCCGCCGCAGCTCGACGATCTCCTCGATCAGCGCGTCCGACGCGCGGACGCGGGGCTTCTGGCCATCGGTGCGCCACACCGAACAGAACGAGCAGTGCTTCGGGCAGCCCCGCACCGTCTGGACTGACGCGAACATGTAGCGATCCCGCGGCAGCAAATCCCATCGCGCCGCCAGCATCGATCCGCCTTCGATGCGGCCGCCTTCGTAGATGCGCCGCGGAGTTCCGGCCAGCACGTCGGCGATCGCCAGCGGCCAAACGTGATCGCCGTCGCCCTTGACGACAGCGCTCGCGCCGCCACGCTCGAAGACCTCGTCCGGATACAGCGTGGTGTGGATGCCGCCGTAGATGACGTGAGCGCCGCGCGCCTTCGCGGCGCGTCCCACTTCATAGCCGCGCAGCGCGTTCAATGTGTGAATGCCGATGCCCACGACATCACCGGCCTGGATCGATTCGACATCGAGCGGTTCGAGCGTCTCGTCGACGATGTGAGGATCGCCGTAGTGTCTTGGCGTCGCCGCGGCGAGGACATACAGCCATCTGGGTGTGATCACCGCCACACCGAATGCCACGTCGCTCGGATTGACCAAATGAACGCGCATGGATACCCCCGGCAGAGCTGCTGATTACCAATCTGCTCCTGAATATCCAGTAAAGTCAATCGGCCGGTGTCATGGGCTGGCGGCGCGCATATACTTCGCTGCGAGCCAGAACTCACCGTATTTGTGACGAGGGAAACATGAGACGCATTCTGCTGGGCTTCGCGGTGATGACCGCAGCCGCCACTCTTCATGCACAGCAGCCGGCTGCCCCGGCCGCGCCAGATCCAATCCGCCCGCTCGTGAGCCGGCTCGATCTCGAGAGGTACAAGGCCACGATCAAAGGCCTGACCCAGTTCGGCGATCGGCGCGAGGGCACGACGAGAAACGCCAAGGCCGTTGACTGGATCGAAGCACAGCTCAAGAGCTATGGCTGTCCGACCGAGCGGATGCGCTACGAATACAATCCCGCGCCTCCCGCCGGCGGCGCCGGCCGCGGCGGACAGGGCGGCGGCGGGCAGAAGCCGCCCGCGCCGATCATTGCCAGCGGTGAAGTGCGATTAGGCCCGGGCGGATCGCGATACCGCGGCATCACGCGCCGCACCGGCGTGAACAACGATCCGAACGCACAGCCCGACGAAAAACTGCGCGAGCTCAATCGCGAACCCAGTAAGCCGGGCGCGCGCGAGCAGGTGTACTGCACGAAGGTCGGCACCACCCGCCCCGACGAAATGTACATCGTCGGCGCGCACATGGACGGGCACGGATGGGGCGAGGCCGCGAACGACAATGGATCGGGCACGGCGCTGGTCATGGAACTGGCGCGCATCTTCAGCATGCCCGACGTGCAGACCGATCGCACGATCCGCTTTGCGCTGTGGAACAACGAAGAGACGGGCCTCAACGGCGCGCGCGCCTACGTCGAGCAGCGCGCATCGCTGCAGGGCAAGGAGAACCCGCCGGGCTCGGGCCGCTATCCCGAACCCAAGTGGCTCGGCATGATCCAGCACGACATGATGATGTGGGATCACGGCATGCCGCGCGCCGACGGCACGTGGAATCCTGAACAGCGCCCGGAAGCCGACGTGAACATCGAGTTCCAGTCCACCGCGAAGCTCGCTGACGAGGCGATGAAACTGGCGTTCCTGTTCCGCCACGCGAATGAGAAATACGCCACAGACTATCCGGCCGCCGTCGGCTCGCACATGACCAATACCGACTCGACGCCGTTCATGGACATCGTGCCGGCGATCAGCCTGCGCGAAAACGAACGCGGCATGCACACCGGCGCGGGATGGAACCCGACGTGGCACCAACCGATCGACGTGTTCGCGACCTTCTCCGACAAGGATTTCAGATTGGGGTTGAACGCGGCGCAGACGACGCTGGGCGCCGTGGCGCAACTCACGAACGCAAGACTAAAGTAGCCGGTTACCGGTAACCGGTTACCCGTCATGAAAAAAGGGCGCCCAGTTTGTTGGGCGCCCTTTCTATTTGTCAGTTCTTCTCTTCGTCAGCGTTGGCGGTGTCGTCTTCGAGCTCGTCGAGCCACGGATTGGGCTGCGGTCCCGGCACGATACCCGCGATATCCGGATCGACACCCGGTTCGCCAGGATTCGACTGGCTGCGACGCTGCTTCGCTTCCTCGCGCCGCACCACCTTCTCTTTCTGTTTCTCGGCGCGTGCGCGTTCGCGTTCGCGCTTACCTCGGCCGAATGGTGCTGCCATTCAGCGGCCTACCAGCGAGGCTCGCGGCGACCACCACCTCCGCCGCCACCACCGCGGTTGCCACCAAATCCACCGCCGCCGCCGCGGTTGCCGCCGAAGCCGCCACCACCGCCTGGGCCGCGCGCTTCTTTCGGACGCGCTTCATTCACGGTCAGGGTACGGCCGCCCAGCTGCGATTCATGCAACTCGGTGATCGCCTTCTGAGCGCCCTCGTCGGTCGCCATCTCCACGAAGCCAAAGCCGCGCGCACGTCCAGTCGCCATGTCGCGCATGACGGTGACAGATTCCACCGGTGCGACGCGCTCGAACAATTCCTGAAGATCCTGCTCCGCCGCTGTGTAGGGAAGGTTCCCCACGTACAACTTCCGACCCATCGTATTCTCCTCGTCCTGCTGAAGGCTTGCCCGGGAACAACCTGACCCTAAACACAAAGGCCGCCTCTGGGCGGCCTTCCCCTACAGCACCTTCGAGTCTACCAGAAATCCCCAGGCGCCTATCCCAGCCGGACTTACCTCATCCAGGCGTTCCCGCGCGTGCACGCTGGCCGTCAACGGCCGTTCCTGTCACTTCGGTTGATAATAAAGCCTCAGTGTTTTTGCCGACCACCGTGCAGGCTGCCGCGTTGTTCGCCTCAACCGGCCTGTCCATCTGGGCCGCGGTCGTGGCGCGCACCCGCCGCGGCGTTCCGGGCGGCGCCGCCTTCGGCTGGATGATGATTGCCATCGCGCTGTGGAGTCTCACCAGCGCCATGCACACCCTCGTGGACGATTTCGCCACCCGGGTCGTGATCTCGAAGTTCCAGTATCTCGGCATCGCGCCGATCGGCGTGCTGTGGCTGCTCTTCGCGACGGAGTACGGACGCGTCACCTGGCCCGGGCAGCGCGCGTTGCGTCTTCTCGTATGGGCCGTGCCGGTCGCCACGCTGCTGCTTGCGGCTACCAACGAGCAACACCACTTCTACTGGTCGTCGATTACGCCGGTCGCCACGCCCGCCGGCGAGCGGCTGGTCTACACCGGTGGTCCGTGGTACTGGGTTCACGCCACCTACAGCTATTTCCTGATCCTCGTCGGTACCGCGACGCTGGTGCGCGGACTGCGCCGCTTTCCACCGCCGTTCCGCCGTCAAACCGCGCTGATCATCGTCGGCGCGCTGGTGCCGTGGCTCGGCAACCTGCTGTACCTCGGGCGCATGCTGCCGGTGTACGGGCTCGACCTCACGCCGATTGCCTTCGCAGTCTCCGGCGCGTGCTTCACGTGGGGCATCTATCGCTATCGCCTGTTCGGCCTCGTGCCGGTCGCGCGCGACATGGTTGTCGACAGCATGGACGATGGCGTGATCGTGCTCGATGCGCAGCGCCGGCTGGTCGACCTCAACGCGGCGGCGGAAAAGTTCACGGGCTGCACGCAATCAAGCCTCGGCCGCCCGATTGACGAAGTGGTCTCGTGGTGGAACGAAGCGGTGGACGACGAACGGCCGGTGACCGATGGGCAGCCGGCGATCGTGAAGGTCGAACCCGGCCCGCGCTACTTCGAAGTCAAGGTCTCGGCCGTGCGCGACAGCGAGCGCCGCTTCGTCGGTTGGCTCGTGATCATCCACGACATCTCGAGCCGCCGCCGCAGCGAAGCGGAGCGCTATGCGTTCGATCGCCGCGTGCAGGAACAGCAGAAGAGCGAGAGCCTGATGGTGCTCGCGGGCGGCGTCGCGCACGACTTCAACAACCTGCTGACCGGCATCCTCGGCAACGCCGACCTGATCTCGATCCTCGCACCCGCGGATTCCGATCAACGCAAGGCGGCGGACGCGATCGTGATCGGCGCCCAGCGCTCGGCGGATCTCGTCTCGAAGATGCTCGCCTACTCTGGCGGCGGCCGCGTCGTGGCCGAGAACGTTGAGCTCGATGGCCTGGTGAAGGAGATGGTGGACCTGCTCGGCGCATCGGTCGCCCGGCACTGCACGCTGATTTACAACAGCCCGGGGCCGCTGCCGCTCGTGGAAACGGATCCCACGCACATCCGCCAGGTGGTGCTGAACCTGATCGTCAACGCGGCGGAGGCGGTGGACGATACCGGCGTGATTACCGTCGAGACGGGCGAAGAACTGCTCGACAAGGCGGCGCTGAAGAAGATGACGTTCGGCGCGGACGTGCCCGCCGGCCGCTACGTCTTCATCGACGTGGTCGACAACGGTGTCGGCATGAGCGAGGAAACGCTGTCGCGCATCTTCGATCCGTTCTACTCGACGAAGGACACCGGCCGCGGGCTTGGCATGGCCGCCGTGCGCGGCATTGTCCGCAGTCACCGGGCGGCGCTGCGCGTAACGTCAGCCGAAGGTCAGGGCACCCGGTTCCGCATCTGGTTCCCGCTTGGCTTGTCGATCCATTCGACGAGCGCGGCGAGCGAACTGATCCGCGGGCAATCCACGTCTTCGTAGAGACCCGCCAGGTCGAGCAGGATGCCGTCGCGCAGTCCCGCGTTCCGCGCACCCACGACGTCGACGTGATACAGGTCGCCCACGTGCACGGTCGTCGCGGCATCGGCGCGTGATTGCTCGAGCGCCAGCCTGAACAATCGCGGATCCGGTTTCTCGACGCCCCACTCGTGCGAATCCAGCACGTGATCGAACCACTTGGTGAGATCGACGCGATCGAAGAGATGACGCAGCCGGCCGTTGGCGTTGGAGACAACGACCAGCTTGAGGC
>DATMJU010000595.1:0-3165 GCA_035553795.1 Vicinamibacterales bacterium | reverse complement strand
GCAACAGGTTGGTCGCCGAGGAGATTGCGCGTCACCTTCGCGCCCGAGGCGCTCAATGAGGAGCGCGCGCATCATCGCCGCCAACACCGCGATTCTGCTGCTGGTCGCGGAGCTGGTGGCGCACCTCGGCATCCTCGCCTACCGCTCCGGCAAGCCTGCCCTTTCCTACGCCACGATGTCCGAACCAGTGAAGCGGAACTACTCGCACCGCAATCGCGCCGAGATCGACGAGCTGTGGCGGGACACGCTGTCCGCACGGTGGCGCTACGAGCCGATTGTCGGCTTCGTAAACGAACAGAAGCAGTCGCGCTTCGTGAACGTGAACCAGTACGGCGTCAGATCGAATGGCAGCGGATTTCATCCAGTCGAAGGCGCCACCTGGTTCTTCGGCGGGAGTACCACGTTTGGGTACGGGGTGGCCGATGATGAAACAATCCCCGCGGCGCTGGAGAGACAGCTCGGCCAACCCGTCGTCAACTTCGGCGTGCCCGGGCACTACAGCTTCCACGAGAACCGGCTGCTCGGGCAGTACCTGCGCCTCGGGTTTCGTCCGTCACGGGTCTTGTTTCTTGACGGCGTCAATGAGTCCTGTGAAGCCGATCTTGCGGAAGATGAGCTCGGCGATCTGGTGGCACAGTCTCAAAGCGGCTATCACTGGCAGCCCAGCCGGCCGGCGGTATCCGCCCTTCGCCTCCTGCTGAATAAGACGCTGAGAACAACCGGAATGATGGATGACGCCCCGGACACAGACCTCAGACTGTCGTGTCATTCAGCCGGACGCGATTTTCCGCTCGCCGATCTGCACGCGCGCGCGTTGGTCGAGCGGGCCTCCCTCTGCGGCCTGTACAACATCGACTGCCGCACCTTCATCCAGCCGTTTGCCGGCCTGCATGGCCGTCACGATCAGCCGGACGAAGCGGATGTCGCGGGCGCCCGTTACCTCCGAGCGCTGTACCAGCATCTCGAGCCCGTCTGGAAACGCGCCGGCGTCAGCCTGGTCACCGGCGCGCTCGATGGTCTTGCCCGCCACGCCTACATCGATGACGCGCACTATAGCCCCGAAGCGCACCGGCTGATTGCCGGCGCGATGGCGGGTCAGCTGAGGGCCGTCACGCCATGAACGCCTTGATGGCGTGACATACCGTGGTCACCTGCTCATCCGACAGGTTCAATGATGAGGGGAGCCACAGCCCGCGTGCAGAGACGTCAGCCGCTACAGGGAAAGAACCCGACTGCGCGAACGCCGGCTGGGTGTGGAGCGCGGGATAGAACGGGCGGCTGCCGATTCCCTTCGCCATCAGATGCGCGATCAGTTGGTCCTTGCGATCGCGGTCGACCAACACGTCCACGAACCAGGGCGTCACCGCGTCAAGATCGGTGTCAGGCAGTTCGACGCCCGGGATGCCGTGCAGACGCTCCCGATATGACGCGAACAGTGCGCGCTTGCGAGCGATCATCGCCGTGATTCGCTCCAACTGCGAATTGCCGACCACCGCCTGCAGGTCGGTGAACTTCAGGTTCCAGCCAACGCTCAAGTAGTGGTCGCTGCCGCCCTCGAGACGGCCGAAGTCGCGCAGCAAGTGCATGCGGCGCGCGATGTCATCGTCGCCGGTCATCACGGCTCCGCCCTGCCCGGTCGTCACCAGCTTCTGCGAACTGAAGGACAGGCAACCGGCGTCGCCGAGCGTACCGAGATGACGGCCATCGATGAACGAACCGAGGGATTGGGCGGCGTCCTCGATCACCTTGAGGCCTTTCGCCTGCCACCGTGCGACGTGGCCGGCCAGGCCTGTGGGCGCGCGGCCGTTGAGCGAGACGAACATCACGGCCCGGGTTCGCGGCGTGATGGCGCGTTCGACACATTGCGCGTCGAGGCACAACGTGCGCGCCTCGATATCAGCGAAGACCACCGTGGCGCCGGCAAGAATCACGGCGGTCGCGCTCGCGGCCATGGTGAAGTCGGGCACGATCACTTCGTCACCGGGCCCAATCCCGCACCCCTTGAGCGCCAGGAACAGGGCGAGCGTTCCACTCGGCGCAGCCGTGCAGTGTCTTGACCCGGTCAGGGCGCGCAGCCGATCTTCGAAGGCGCGGGTTTCGCGAAACTCGGTGAGCCAGCCTCCTGACTCCAGGTAGCGCCGCGCCGCCTCGGCTTCCGCCGCGGTCACCACGGGCTCCATTTGCGGAATAAACGTCACGAGGCCGCCGGGGTCGAGAGTGAGCGTTGGTACCACTCGATCGTTCGCCGCAGGCCCTCTTCAAGCGCGACCCGCGGTTGAAAGTTGCAGAGGGCGGAGGCCCGAGCGGTCGACGCCATCCGTCGATCACCGCCGCCCCTGGACGCGTCGAACACGATGCGGCGCCGGAAGCCGCAGAGCTTTGCGATCAGATGCACCAGGTCAGCAATCGAGACCTCGCGGCCCGATCCCACATTCACCAATCCAGCGGGTTCAAGCCGTTCTCCGGCCACGAGAATACCGTCAGCGAGATCGTCTACGTAAAGGAAATCCCGGGTGGCCGAGCCATCCCCCCACACCACGAGGTCCTCGTCGCGCAGGCACTTCACGATCGTCGACGGAATGACGTGCGCTTGCGCTCCCGCAAAATGGTCACCCGGCCCGTAGGCGTTGGCCCCGAGGACGGTCACTGCCGGGACCGCGAACTCGCGGTGGTACATCTCCGCAAGATCGATCAGCTGGCGCTTGGCGAGGGCGATGCCAAGATATCCGTCCGCAACGCGGCCGTCATGGACGTGCGCTTCCTGCATCGGCATCGGCGTCGCCGCCGGGTAGGCAAGCAGATTGCCGACGCCGATCAGCTTCTTGACACCTGCCTCGCGGGCCGCCTCGAAGACATTGATATTGATCAAGGAGCAGTCGCGGTACTGCGACGCTGGATGCGCCTTGCTGAACGCGACGCTGCCAGTGGGCGCGGCAAGATGAATGACCGTGTCGCACCCGCGCATGGCTTCGCGGCAATTCGACAGGACGCGAAGATCGCAGCTCTGCGATCGCGGGACGACGATGTCCGCGTCGCGAACGCTGTTGCGTCCCAGCGCTCGGACCACCGCGCGGCCGATGAAGCCGCCGCCGCGCCGTCCAGCGGAGCGCCGATGGCCCGCGTGGTCACCCTGCGCTGACCCGATGGCCATGAGCGGCTATTGGC
>DATMJU010000594.1:0-4150 GCA_035553795.1 Vicinamibacterales bacterium | reverse complement strand
GATCAGCGCGGCATCCATTCGCGTTGGGAGTCGGAGCTGTTCGATCGCAATCGCGCGAAGCTGACCATTGCGCCTCAGCCCATCAAGCCGGTCACCGAGCCGCGCGACTTCATGTTCGAAACGCTGCTGGCCAGCAATCGTGACGTCGCCAACGTGCTCGCGTCCGACAAGGCCGCGGCAGCCGGCCGTGAGTTCTACGACGATGCGTATTTTGAGGCGATGGCGAAGGGCACTCTGCCCACGCTCGAACGGCGCCTGAATACCGCTATTGCCGCGGTGGCGGCCACCATCACCGGGGCATGGGAACAGGCCGGCCGCCCGGCCGTGCCGACCGAGATGCCGCGAACCCCCAGGCCGATTCGCCGTCCAAAGTAACGAGGCCTCGCCTTTGCATAGGCGGTCTTGAAGCTAGATGTCTACCCAGGATTCGGAATTTAACAGCCCTCCCACCCGCCAGGGGATGGACGTCTACCTCGTTCCAGTCGGCCGTGACCGGTTTGAGTGCTACTACGAGGCTCCGGACGATGACGATGAGGATGAGCCGGCTGAGGGCCGGGGCTTCTTCGCGCGTTTGCGGAAGACTTTCAACGATCAGCTGAAAGAGGCCGAACGCGCCCGCCACCAGAAATCGATCGAAGAGCCGAGCTCGTTCCTTGGCCGCGTCAAGAAGCGGAGCCTCCGCTGGATGGCCGAGCGTATTGCCGAGCAGCGGCTGTTGTGGCACTTGCGGAGGGCGGATGCCGCCACGCTGCACATCTCTGCCGATCTGCCGGCGGATCGAGCCGACGCGATCATGCGCGAGTCGATGAAGCGCGATTCCGATCATCATCGCAACTGGATGATCCCGCACACCCTCGTGTTGATTGCCTCGGGCCTCGTGGCGATCGTGCCCGGACCGAACCTGCTGGCTTACGTGTTCACGTTCACCGCGGTGGGACATTTCCTGTCGTGGCGCGGCGCGGCCAATGCCCTGCAGAAGGTCGCATGGACGCTGGTGCCTGATCCGGCCCTCACCGACATTCATCGGGCATTTGCGCTCGAGCCGGACCAGCGGCATCGCCTGATCCTCGAGGCGGCCGAGCGGCTCCACATGCCGAAGATGGCACGGTTCGTCGAGCAGATGGCGACCCCTTCGTAAGTGGTATTCTCGTACTCGTGACGCTTGGCGAGTTGGCTCGTCGACTGGACTGCCCGGTGGTGGGTGATGCCGCCGTCGAGATTCGCCGCGTGGCGAAGATCGAGGAGGCTGGGCCTGGCGACGTCACGTTCCTCGCCAATCCCAAGTACGCGTCGAAGCTGGCGCTGACCAGGGCGAGCGCGGTGATCATGAATGGCGACGCCTCGTTGCGCGAGGCCGTGCCGTCGCCGTGCGCCATCATCAGCAGTCAATCTCCCTATTTGACCTTCGCGCGCGCCGCGCAGGTGCTGTCACCCATCGAGCGGCCGGCGGCCGGCGTGCATCCGCAGGCATTTGTCGCGCCCGGCGCCGCGGTGGATCCGTCGGCGACCATTGGCGTGTTTGCGGCGATCGGCGCGGGCGCGCGGGTCGGCGCTCGTACCATTGTTCATCCCCACGTCGTGATCGGGGACGGCACGACGGTCGGCGAAGACTGCATCATCCATTCGCACGTCTCAATCCGCGAGGGTTGCGTGCTCGGCGACCGCGTCATCCTGCAGAACGGGGCGGTGATCGGCAGTGACGGCTACGGCTTTGCGCCGCGCCCGGACGGCACGCACGAGAAGATTCCGCAAACGGCCCCGGTGGTCATCGAGGATGACGTCGAGATCGGCGCCAACACGACGATCGATCGGCCGGCTATGGGCGAGACTCGCATCAAGTCGGGCACGAAGATCGACAACCTGGTGCAAATCGCGCACGGTGTTGTCATCGGCAAGAACTCGCTGCTCGCGGCGCAGGTCGGCATCGCCGGCAGCACCATCGTCGGCGACTCGGTGATGATGGGCGGGCAGGTCGGTGTCGCCGGCCACATCACCATTGGCGACCGGGTCAAGGCCGGCGCCAAGACGGGGCTGACCGGGTCGGTGGAGGCGGACGGCTACATGTCCGGCTATCCGATGATGGAGACGCAAGACTGGCGGCGGTCCAACGCCGTGTTCCGCAAGCTGCCCGAGATGCGCAAGCAATTGCGAGCGTTGGAAGAGCGCTTAAAGGCGCTCGAGCAGGAATCAGGGATCGGGGATCAGGGATCAGGGATCGGGGATCAGGGATCAGGGGCCAAGGATTCGGAATGAAAAAGTTCTCAGTTCTCTTGCTCGTGTTGGTGGCCGCGGTCGTGACGCTGGTCTACGTGCCGCTCCAGGCGGCGGTCCGGCCGCCGAAGCTGCAGTATCAGCGGCTGGTGCTGCCGAACGGCATGGTCGTCATCCTGCACCAGGACAAGTCGACGCCGATCGTGCACGTCGAGCTCTGGTACCACGTCGGCTCGAAGAACGAAAAGCCCGGCCGCACCGGCTTCGCCCACTTCTTCGAGCACATGATGTTCAAGGGGTCGCGCAACGTCGAGCCCGAGCAGCACACGTCGATCATCGCGTCGGTGGGCGGGCAGGCCAACGCCTACACCAACGAGGACACCACGGTGTTCTGGCAGACGATTCCCGCGCAGTACTTGCCGCTGGTCCTGTGGATGGAAGCGGACCGCATGGCGTCGCTGCGCATCGACGAGAAGACGTTCATCGCCGAGCGTGAAGTGGTCAAGGAAGAGCGCCGGATGCGCATCGAGAATCCGCCGTTCGGCCTGCTCAACGAGCTGATCACGTTCCACGCCTACGACGTGCATCCCTACAAGCACCCGGTGATCGGCAGCATCAACGACCTCAACGCCGCGACCATCAACGACGTGCGCGACTTCTACAAGACGTACTACGTGCCCGACAACGCGACGCTGATGGTGGTGGGGGACTTCGACGTCGACACCGTGACGAACCTGGTCAACCAGTACTTCGGCCGCGTGCCCAAGGGCGCCACGCCGGTGCCGCGCGACATTCCCCAGGAGCCGAAGCACACCAAGGAACGCCGCGTGAACCTCGAGCAGCCCTGGCCGCTGCCGGCGATCGTCGTGACCTACCAGGTGCCGTACAACGGGCATCCCGATTCGTACCCGATGTTCGTGATGTCGAAGACGTTGTCGGACGGACAGACGTCCCGCATCTACCGCAAGCTGGTCTACGAGACCGGGCTCGCGCTGACGGCGTTTGGCAGCAGCAGCTTCCTCGAGCAGCCCGGGATCTTTTCCGGCATCGCGCTCGCCAATCCAGGCAAGTCGCCTGATGAAGTCGAGAAGGCGCTGATCGCGGAGTTCGACAAGCTCAAGACGCAAGGCATCACCGAGCAGGAACTGCAGCGCGCCAAGAACCAGTTCGCGCGCGACTACATCGTCAGCCGCCTGTCGATTAAGGAGAAAGCGTCGCAGCTCGGCCACGCCGAAGTGATCCAGAAGGACATGGCCTCGGCTGACGGCGAGTTCGACACGTTCATGAAGGTGTCGCTCGAGGACGTCAAGCGGGTGGCGCAGAAGTACTTCGTGCCCGAAGGCCGGATGGTCATGCGCGTCATGCCGCGCGGGGGAGCGAAGCAGTGAAGTTGAAAGCCGCACTTACCCTCGGGCTGTTCGGCGCCCTGACGGCGATCGTCGCGGGCCAGGCGGTCCTCGACAAACGCCAGGAGCAACGCATCGCACGCTCCGCTTCAGAGGGCGCACAGGCGCGTGTCGACTGGCCGCGCGACAACCCGCCGCGCCCGCTGCCGGCGCGACCGGTGACGTTCCCGCCCTACGAAATTCGCAAGCTATCGAACGGCATGCAGGTCGTGTTGGTCAGCCAGAACGAGCAGCCGGCGATCAGCGTGCGGATGATCATTCGCGCCGGCGCCGCCCATGACCCGAAAGGGAAGCACGGCCTGGCGATGATGACCGCGACGCTGCTCGACCAGGGCGCGGGCTCGCGCACGGCGGCGGAGATTGCCGAGGAGATCGACTTCATTGGCGGCGCGCTGGGGACCGGCGCCGGCACCGACCTGAGCTTCATCAACGCCGTCGTGATGAACGACAGCTATCACGTCGCCCTCGGCCTGATGTCGGACATCGCAATGCGGCCGACGTTTGCGCAGGAGGAGATCGACCGGCAGCGCAGC
>DATMJU010000593.1:0-4716 GCA_035553795.1 Vicinamibacterales bacterium | reverse complement strand
CGAGTGCGTAACCCGGAAGAGTGATGCGCATCGGCCTTTGCCCAGCTTTAGCATACGTGGTACCGTTTCGCCAGTTTGCCCCCATGCCGCCACTAACCGTCGAAGGCAGCAAGAACCGGCTGCTCCTGTCTCCACAAGAGGCGCTCGTGGCCGGCGGCCCGGCCGAAGAGCTCGAACGGCGCATCCAGGATGTGTTCAAGTCAGGCTACGAGCACGTCGTCATCGATCTCCGCGGCGTGCCGACCGCCGACAGCGCCGGTATTCGCGCGCTGGTGCGTGGCCACACTTCCGCACAGCGATTGAATCGGCGCTTTACGCTGGTTTCGCCGAATCCGCGCGTCAAGGAACTTCTCGAGCTGTCGCTGCTGACGAAGGTGCTCGAGGTCGTTGACACGCTCGTCGAGGCGAAGACGAAGACGATCCAGTGGGACCGCGTGTGGTCCGGGCTTGCGGTCGCGGTCGTCGGCGGCGCGCTGGTTGGCGTCGGCATCACGTGGCCCGACCTTGGGCTCGACGTGTCCGCGCCGGGCGCTGCGCCCGGCCGTGTGCCAGGCGTCACGGACGCCAGCAATGGCGGCGTCGCGATGGCGAATCCGCTGTTCGAGCTTGGCAAGCTCATCGCATCCGCGGTGATCGGCATGTTGGTCACCGTCGTGCATCGCCAGTACCGCAGCGAGAAATCGTCGAATCCCGCGCTCGATCAAGCGCAGGTGTTGTTGTGCGTGTCCGGCGCGCTGATGATGATCATCATCGGCAATTCGGTGGCGCGCGCGTTTGGCATCGCCGGCGCCGCCAGCATCATCCGCTTCCGCACGCCGGTCGAGGATGCGCGCGACATCACCATCCTCTTCATCCTGATGGGGCTTGGCATGGCGGCCGGCCTCGGTGCCCTCGCGGTCGCGGGCCTTGGCACCTTGTTCCTGTGCGGCCTGATCCCGCTGCTCAACGTGTTCAGCTCGGAACGTCCGCGCCAGATGATGGTCGAGATCATTGCCGAAGAGCGCGAGTTCCCGACCTCGCACGTGCATCACGTCTTCGCGGTCAACGCCATCACCTTCGAGCCGCGCGAAGTGTCGCAGGGTGATGAAGCGACGGCGAAATACCTGACGACGCTCAGGCCGACGGACTCGCTCGAAGACTTGAGCGCGCAGTTGATGGGCGATGGCAAGAAAGGCATCAAGAATGTCTCCTGGTCGCCGCCCAAGCGTGGCTAAGAAAAGCCGGAAGCGCGCGGTGGCAGCGCGACGGGGATCGGCGGCGCGCCGGCGGAGTCCGGCGAAGGTGTCAGAGCGCCTGGTCCTCGATCCCGCCGAACGCAAAGCGGCGCTGCTCGGCGTCATCGCCTCGGCCAAGCGCCGCCTCGTGTTGTCGCTGTTCCGCTGCGACGATTTTTCGATCCTCGATGCGCTGGCCGCGGCGCTCGAACGCGGTTGCCAGGTCGAAGCCATTCTCACCAAGCGCGCCAAGGGCGGAAAGAAGCGCCTCAAGAAGCTGTGGGGCGCCCTCGAAGAGATGGGCGCCGTCGTCACGCGTTACGCCGATCCGGTCGTGAAGTACCACGCCAAGTACCTGGTCGCGGACGAGAAGACCGCGATCGTCACGACCCTCAACCCCACGAAGAAGTGCTTTGCACGCACGTGGGATGCGGTGTTGATCACGACCGATCCGTCGGTGGTGACAGGGCTGTTGACGTTGTTCAAGGCTGACACGGCCGGCGTGCCGCTGCCGCCACGCGCGCCGCTGAGCCGCCGGCTGATTGTCGGCCCGGAGAGATCGCGCGAGGAGATCCGCAAGCTGATTGCTGGAGCGGCGCACAGCATCCGGATCCTCGATCACAAGTTGTCCGATCCGGACCTGGTCGGCCTGCTGCGCGACCGCCGGTCGGAAGGCATCACCGTGTCCGTGCTTGGCAAGCAGCCGATGGGCGGCATCCTTCCGCACGGCAAGATGATGATCGTCGACGAAACACGTGCAGTTCTGGGCAGCACGGCGCTGTCGACCTTAAGCCTCGACTTCCGCCGCGAAGTGTCAGTGGTCGTCCACGATCCGGGGCTGGTCAAACAGCTGAACATGTCGTATCAACAGTTGAGCGCGAAGGCCGGTGCCGCGGTCACGCGACTGCCAGGAGATCGAACCGCATGAATCGAGTGTCCGTCGTTGCCGTCCTGATGGCGTGCGTCGCCGTGCCGGCCTCAGCCCAGGATCGCCGGGGCTTTGTCTGGGATGACCGGCCGACCATCGTGTTCGGCGAGGACATCAACCTCGAACTCAAGGCCCGCGCCCTGATCGAGTGGCGGCGCTTCGATCCGGAGATAGGCGAAGACACCTTCAACCTCCGCACGTTGCGCGTCGGGTTGGCCGGTGAGTTGACGCGGCACCTCGAGTGGGAAGTCGAGCGGGAGATCGAACGGTCGGCCGTCGAAGGCGAGGTCGAAGAGAAGTGGCGCTTCGGCCCATGGAAGGACGTCTACGGCGAGTGGAAGACGTTCGACCAGTTCCGGGTCCGCGGCGGCCGCTTCAAGATGCCGTTCGGGCTCGAACAGACCACTGGCGTGAGCTCGCTCGATTTTGCGTATCGCGCGCTCGGTTCCTCGGCGATCGCGCCAGGCCGCGATCGCGGCGCAATGGTGTTCGGTGATCTCGGCCGGTTCAACTACGAAGTTGGCGTCTTCAATGACGATGGTGACAACGCGGAGTCCGACGAACCCCAGTTCGTCGAGCAGGGTGCAGATCTCGATGATGTCGGCCCGTCATTCGCCGTGCGTGCGACCGGCGACATCTTGCGGCTGCTGCCGCTTGGACGCCTGCGCAGTGCCAACATTGGCGTGGCATACACCAACTCGAGTGTGCCCGAAGGTTTGAACAGCCTGCGAGGCGAAGCCTTATGGGGCGAGGACTTCTTCGAGCGCGTCTACGTCAAGGGCCGCCGCCAGCGCCTCGGCGCGCAGTTCGAGTGGACGCCAGGTCCAGCCTCGGTCAAAGCCGAGTGGATGCAGTCGCGCGAAGAGCGCAAGGGGCAGGGCAATCGCGATCAGGACCTGTCGGACTACATCGGCACCGCGTGGTACGTCGCCGGCACCTGGTTCGTCACCGGTGAAGACAAGGACAGTGACGTCAATCCGAAGCGGCCGCTGCTCGATGGCGGCATCGGCGCGATCGAGCTGGCTGTTCGCTACGAGGAGCTGGGATTCAGGAGCGCCAGCACGACTGGTCCGGCCTTTACGAATCCGCGCTCGGAGCATCTGCTGCCGAACAGCGATCGAGCGTGGACGTTCGGCGTGAACTGGATGAGCTCCAAGTGGACCCGCGTGCTCATCAACGCGATCCACGAGGAACTCGAGGACGCCTCACGCTCGCCGCAGCCCGGCACTTCATCCTTCTGGTCGGGACTGGTTCGGCTGAACATCGTGTTCTGACGTGCCGATACATATGATCAGCATGATGCCTGGTCGCCTGCTCGCCGCCGTCGCACTCACGCTCGGGCTCGCCTCCGGCGCGGGCGCGCAGACCACCGATGACCTGTTCAATCCGGAGGTCCTGCAGCGCATCGACCTGTGGCTCAACTCGTCCGACTGGTCGAAGCTGCGCCAGAACTTTCAGGAGAACACCTACTACCCGGCGGACCTGACATGGAACGGGCAGACCGTTCGCAACGTCGGCATCCGCTCACGCGGCCTGGGTTCGCGCAGCAGCACCAAACCCGGCCTGCGGGTGGACTTCGATCGCTATTCGAGCGGACAGCAGTTCCTCGGCTTGAAGTCATTCGTGCTCGACAACCTGACGCAGGACAGCACCGGCATCAAGGAAACGGTGGCGATGCGGTTCTTCGCGCGCATCGGCATTCCCGCGCCGCGGGAAACGCACGCGCGGTTGTTCGTCAACGGCGACTACGCGGGTCTGTACGGCCTCGTGGAGACCGTGGACAAGACCATGATGGGCCGCGTGTTCGGCAGCATTGGCGATGACGTGCAGAACGACGGCTACCTGTTCGAATACAACTACGTGCTCGGCAGCGCGTGGCGGTTCGGCTACGAAGGCTCCGATCTGGCGCCGTACAAGGCGCGGTTCGACATCAAGACCAACGAAAGCCATTCGGACGCGAGGATCTGGGGACCGATCGAGGAACTGGTGCGGCTTGCCAACAGCACCGACAGCGCGTCGTTCGACGCCACCCTCGGCGCGCGGATCGATCTGCCGGCGTTTGTGAAGTACATCGCCGGCCAGAACTTCATCGCGCAGAACGACGGCTTCAACGGCTACGACGGGATGAACAATTTCTATTTCTACCGTCTCGAGAACAGCACGCAGCACGTGTTCATCGCGTGGGATGAAGACAACGCGTTCCTGCAGCCGGATTTCTCGATCACCGCGCGCACGGATGAGAACGTGCTGACGTCGAAAACGCTGGCAGTGAGCCAGTATCGCGCGCAGTACTTTTCAGCGCTCGCCGATGCGGCCGCGTCGGCCGCCGACTGGATGCGAGCCGAGATGCAGCGCCAGTTCGAGATGATCCACGAGGCGATCCTCGCCGATCCGCTCAAGCCGTACTCGAACAGTGAATACCAGGCCGCGCGGGACGCGCTGCTGCAGTTTCCGGATGCGCGAATTACCTTCGTGCGGTGCGAGGTCGCGAAGCAGACTGGCGCGACGCGGCCCGCCGGCTGTCAGTAAGCGACTTCGCCAGCGCGCCGATGCCCTTGTCCGAGAGGTGAATGA
>DATMJU010000592.1:0-18239 GCA_035553795.1 Vicinamibacterales bacterium | reverse complement strand
CACAGCACGGCGGCGCCCGCCTTCCCCATCGAGCCCGCCACCACGAGCACGCGCCCGAAATCACCTTTATGCGAGTCGGCCGCGCGCGCCGGAATCAAGCCGCGAATCTGCTCGCGCGTCATCAACTCGATGCGCTGCCCTTCGAGCTCCTCGATCACGCCGGAGGGAATGCCGATGTCAGCGATCACCACCTCACCGGCCTTCATCTCGGACGGCGGCAGCACCAGCGGCAGCTTGGGCGCGGCCAGCGTGACGGTGACGGTCGCCTCGATGGACGCGCCGATCTCGTCCGCGGTGTCCGCGGACATGCCTGACGGGATGTCGATCGAGACGATCGGTACGCCGGCTTCGTTGATATCGGCGACGACGGTTTCGAGGAAACCGGTGAGCGGCTGCGACAACCCTGTGCCAAACAGCGCGTCGATGATCAGGTCGTGACCGGCAATCTCGGCGCCGTGCAGTTCCCACGCCGTTTCGTCCGCGACCTCGACCACCGGCTGGCCGATGTTGCCGAGCACGGTCAGATTGATGCGGGCATCGCCCTTCACTTCGGTGAGCCGGCCGATCACGAACACCGACACATCGAAGCCGCGCTGTTGCAGCGTGCGCGCCACCACGAAGCCGTCGCCGCCGTTATTGCCCTTGCCGCAGACAATGGCGATGCGGCGCTCGGCGAGATCGGGGTACAGCGATTCAATGGCGGCCACCACCTGGCGCCCGGCGTTCTCCATCAGGACCAGCGAGGCGATGCCGATGTCCTGGATGGTGCGGCGGTCGGCCTCGCGCATCTGGTCGGCGTTGAGGATGCGCATTCTCCGGAAACTGTAGCATCATCTTTGGTGTTGTCCGGCTTCAAACACCTCGCGATTTACGGCGCCTGTGGCGGCCTGCTGATCGTCGCCATGCAGTTCATCGAGTACCGGTTTCTCGTCCTCGAGCACTCGGTGGAGATCTATGCGGCGATCCTGGCGGCGGGGTTTGCGGCGCTGGGAATCTGGCTGGGCCTGACCATCACCGGCCGTCCTGTCACGGTCAAGGAGGTCGTCAAGCAGGTCACGGTCGAAGTGCCCGTTCGCGCTCCGGCCGGCCCGTTCGTGCCGGACGCCGCCAAGATTGCGTCTCTCGGTATCACCCCGCGGGAGCTCGAGGTGCTGCAGCTCATTGCCGAGGGGCTCAGCAACAAGGAGATGGCCGAGCGCCTGTTCGTCAGCGAGAACACCGTGAAGACCCACGCCAGCAGGCTGTTCGACAAACTCGGCGCCAGCCGGCGCACGCAGGCCGTGCAGCTCGCCAAGAGCCAGGGGCTGGTCGCCTGAACGGGTGATTTGTCGCCGAAATCGCCAGAATCATTCGAAAGGATGACGACGGCCGTGTCGCGCCGCCGCTAGAGTCCGGCCCCAGGAGGTCTCAACTCGCGTATGAAGAAAGTCGTTCTCACCTTCGGGCTCCTGTCCGGGGCGGTCGTCACGGGCTTGATGTTCATGACACTGCCGTTCGCCGAACGCATCGGCTTTGATCGCGCCGTTTATGTCGGCTACACCACAATCCTGATTTCGATGCTGTTTGTGTACTTCGGGGTGCGTTCCTACCGGGACAACGTGCTGGGTGGCCAGATGTCATTCGGGACCGGATTCACGGCCGGCCTGTTGATCACGCTGGTCTCGTCGGCGTGCTACGTCGCGTCGTGGCTGGTGATGTATTACGGCTTCATGGATGGCTTCGGCGAGCGCTACGCCGCCTACATCGTGGAGTCGGCGCAGGCGCGCGGCGCCAGCCAGGCCGAAATCGATGTGGCGCTCCAACAGGGACGTGATGCGATTGCGATGCTGGACAACCCGCTCATCAACGCCGCGGTGTCGTTTACCGAACCGATTCCGGTTGGACTACTGGTGACGCTGATTTCGGCGACTGCGCTTCGCACCAAGGCACCCAAGGCACCCGCGCCTGAGGCACCGTAGGCACCCCAGGCACTCGGCACCTCAGCTCCTAGGCGTAAGCCTCCATCGGCGGGCAGATGCAGATCAGGTTTCTGTCGCCGTATGGATTGTCGATGCGTCCGACGCTCGGCCAGAACTTGGCGGCGCGGACCCACGGCAGCGGATACGCCGCCTGCTCGCGCGAGTACGGGTGCGACCAGTCATTGATCGACACCGCGGCGGCGGTGTGCGGCGCGTTCTTGAGGACGTTGTCTTTCGGATCGGCCTTGCCGGTGACAACGTCTTCGATCTCCTTGCGGATCGCGATCAGCGCGTCGCAGAAGCGATCGAGTTCGGCCTTGGGCTCGCTTTCCGTCGGCTCGATCATCAGCGTGCCCGGCACCGGGAACGACACGGTCGGCGCGTGGAATCCGAAATCCATCAGGCGCTTGGCGACGTCGCCTTCTTCCACGCCCTTGGACTTGAAGGCGCGCAGGTCGAAGATCATCTCGTGCGCCACGCGGCCGTTCTCGCGCGTGTAGAGCACGTCGTAGTGTTTTTCGAGGCGTGACTTGATGTAGTTGGCGTTGAGGATCGCGTAGCGCGTCGA
Organism: Vicinamibacterales bacterium; assembly: GCA_035553795.1. Classification (GTDB taxonomy): domain Bacteria; phylum Acidobacteriota; class Vicinamibacteria; order Vicinamibacterales; family UBA2999; genus 12-FULL-67-14b. Next base: position 15,713 of record DATMJU010000592.1, on the reverse strand, counting down.
CTCGGTGACGCCCTTGCCGCCAAGCATGCGGATGTAGCCGTAGGAGATCAGCAGGATGCTGGCACTGCCCCACGGCGCCGCCGACACCGGCGCGATCGCCTTCGTTCCAGTGTCCTGTGGCGACAATCCTTTAGGTTTGTCGTGCACGTTGACTAGCGGATGACCCGGCAGGAACGGCGCGAGGTGCTTCGCCACGCCGATCGGGCCCATGCCGGGACCGCCGCCGCCGTGCGGAATCGCGAACGTCTTGTGCAGGTTCAGGTGGCACACGTCGGCGCCGATGTTCGCCGGGCTGGTCAGGCCGACCTGTGCGTTCATGTTGGCGCCGTCCATGTAGACCTGGCCGCCGAACTTGTGGATGGTGTCGCAGATGTCGATGATCGAATCCTCGAACACGCCGTGCGTCGAGGGGTACGTGATCATCAGGCCGGCGAGGTCCTTCGCGTGCTCCTCGGCCTTCTTCTTCAGGTCAGCCACGTCCACGTTGCCATTCGGCGCCGTCGCGACGACCACTACCTTGAAGCCGGCCATGATCGCGCTGGCCGGGTTGGTGCCGTGCGCCGATGCGGGAATCAAGACGACGTCGCGCGCGCCTTCGCCACGCGACTTGTGGTACGCGCGCATCACCTCGAGGCCGGCAAACTCACCCTGCGCGCCCGAGTTCGGCTGCAGCGAGACCGCGGCAAAGCCGGTGATCTCGCACAGCGCCGCTTCGAGCTCGTCGGTGATCTGCTTGTAGCCTTCCGCCTGGTTGGCGGGCACGAACGGATGAATGCGCGAGAACTCTTCCCAGCTCACGGGATACATCTCGCTCGCCGCGTTCAGCTTCATCGTGCAGGAGCCGAGCGGGATCATCGACGTGTCGAGACCGACGTCCTTGCGCTCGAGGCTGCGGATGTAGCGCATCATCTCGCTCTCGGAGCGATGCGTATTGAACACCGGGTGCGTCAGGTACGGGCTCTTGCGAACCAGCGCGGACGGCCACTCCGGCGCGCCTTCGTTCGTATCGAGCTTGACGGCGCTCTTGCCAGAGGTCGACGCGAAGACCTCGATAACGCTGGTGAGGTCGCCAAGCGTGACCGTTTCATCGAACGAGATACCGATCTCGGTGTCGCTGGCGTAGCGGAAGTTGATGCCCGCGGCTTCAGCTGCCGAGCGAATCGACTTCACCTTATCCGTGGTGGTGACAACGCGGAGCGTGTCGAAGAAGTTGGCGTTTCGCTGCTCGTAGCCCAGCGACTTCAGCGCGTTGTTCAGTGCGCGCGTCATCGCGTGCACGCGGGTGGCAATTGCCTTGATGCCTTCGGGGCCGTGATACACGGCGTACATCGCCGCCATGTTGGCGAGCAGCGCCTGTGCGGTGCAGATGTTCGAGGTCGCCTTCTCGCGGCGGATGTGCTGTTCGCGCGTCTGCAGCGACATGCGGTAGGCGCGGTGTCCCTGCGCGTCGATCGACACGCCGATCACGCGGCCGGGCATGTGGCGGACGAATTCCTGGCTGGTGGCGAAGAACGCGGCGTGCGGGCCGCCGAAACCGAGCGGCACGCCGAAGCGCTGCGAGTTGCCGAACACGCAATCGGCCCCGGCTTCGCCCGGCGACGTGGCGAGCGCGAGCGCGAGCAGGTCCGTTGCGACCGCAACCTTCACGTTGGCGGCGTGTGCCTTGGCGATGAACGGCTTGAGGTCGCTGAGCGAGCCGTGGTCGTCCGGATACTGCACGAGCGCGCCGAAGACGCCGGGCGCATCGAGCGCCATCTCCGCGACCGGGCCGATTTTCAGCTCGATGCCGAGGGGTTCCGCGCGGCTGCGCAACACTTCAATGGTCTGCGGGAAGCAGCGGTCGGACACCAGGAACGTGCCGTGCGCATCGCCCAGCTTCTTGCCGGAGACGCGATGCAGCAGCGTCATGGCCTCGCCGGCGGCGGTGCCCTCGTCGAGCAACGACGCGTTGGCCACCGCCATCCCCGTCAGGTCGCATACCATCGTCTGGAAATTGAGGAGCGACTCGAGGCGGCCCTGGGCGATCTCCGCCTGGTATGGCGTGTAGGGCGTGTACCAGCCTGGATTCTCGAACACGCAACGACGGATCACGCTCGGCGTCAGGTTGTCGTAGTAACCGAGGCCGATGAAGCTGCGGAAGACCTTGTTCTTCTTGGCGATCGTTTTGAGGCGCGCGAGGTAGGTCGATTCGCTCTCCGCTTCGTCCAGCTTGAGCGGCGCCTTGAGCCGGATGCTCGCCGGAATCGCCTCGTCGATCAGCGCGTCGAGTGAGGATGCGCCGACCTCCTTGAGCATGGCAGCGACATCGTCGCCGCGCGGACCAATGTGACGTGGAGCGAACGTATCGAGCGGCGAGAAAGCCTTGGTCATTTTTGAATCAGTTGCTGATAAGCGGCCGCGTCCATCAGCGCGGCGGTCTCACCCGGGTTGGTCAGCTTGACCTTCACCATCCACGTCTCGTGTGGCTGGCTGTTGACGTGATCGGGACGGTCCTTGACCGAGGCGTTGGTCTCGATGACTTCGCCCGTGACGGGCGCAAACAGCTCCGACACCGCCTTCACGGATTCGATGGTGCCGAACACCTGTCCCGCCGTCATCGTCGAGCCCACTTCCGGCAGTTCGACGTAAACCACGTCGCCCAGTTGTTGCTGCGCGAAGTCGGTGATGCCGATGGCGCCGGTGTCACCTTCGACGCGAATCCACTCGTGTTCTTTCGTGTACTTGAGATCAGCTGGATAGGACATGGGTTGGTTCCGGGTTACTGGTTACGTCTTCCGGGTTAGGTTCTGGGTTAGGTTCTGGGTTACTTTTTCGGGCGCTTGTAGAACGGCATCGGGACAACGACTGCCTTCGCCTTGCGGCCGCGAATGTCAATTTCCAATTCGGTTCCGGGTGCTTTCAGCGCCGGCGGCACGTGGGCCATGCCGATTGCCTTCTTCAGGAACGGCGTCTGCGTGCCGCTGGTGACGACGCCGACCTTTTCGCCGTTGTGGTAGACCTCGTGGCCGTGTCGCGCGATGGCGCGTTCGGTCATCTCGAAGCCGATGGTCGTCTTCTTCGTGCCGTTGGCCTTCTGCTCGTGCAGCACGTCGCGGCCGAGGAACTCCGGCTTGTTCCAGCCGACGATCCAACCGAGGTCGGCTTCGACGACGGTGGTGTTTTCGTCGATGTCGTTGCCGTGGAGTCGCATCGCGGCTTCGAGGCGGAGCGTATCGCGCGCGCCGAGGCCGGCGGGGATCAGGCCGTGCGGCTTCCCTGCCTGCAGCAGCGCGTCCCACACCTTGGCCGCCATGGCGGGCGGCACCATCACTTCGAAGCCGTCTTCACCGGTGTAGCCGGTGCGCGACACCGTGCCGCGGACGCCGGCGATTTCGCCGTGTGCGAACCAGTAGTACTTGATGGCCGGCAGATCGATCGCGGTGAGCGTCTGCAGGATCTCCTGCGCCTTCGGTCCCTGGACGGCGATCAGCGCGTAGCGGTCGCTGGAGTTGACGATCGCGACGTCTGGCGACACCTCTTTCGCACGCGCCGTGATCCACGGCACGTCCTTGTCGATGTTGCCGGCGTTGATGACGAGCAGGTAGTGTGACGGGCCGAAGCGGTAGACGAGCAGGTCGTCCACGAACGTGCCTTCCGGCGTGGTCAGGCCCGAGTATTGGATCTGTCCGACCTGGAGCTTGGACGCGTCGTTTGAGGTGATGTGTTGCACCGCCTCCAGGGCGCCCTTGCCGGCAATTTCCATCTCGCCCATGTGGGAGACGTCGAACAGGCCCGCCGCGGTGCGGACGGCCATGTGTTCGGCGGTGATGCCGGAGTACTCGACGGGCATGTCCCAGCCACCGAACGGGACCATGCGGGCGCCGAGGGCAACGTGTTGCGCGTGGAGTGGAGTCTTCTTGAGCGGACCGGAAGCTGTATCAGCCATTAATGGAGGGCCCGCCGCGACTGCGGCGAACCCTCGAATGGTACTTTGCCAATCCGTGAAGGGTCAAGGGATGGCTATAGGACGTTACCGGCTCTCATGGCCATCAAAAACATGAGCCAATAAAGTACGAACGCCGCACTCGGCATATACAACACCAGCGCCAGCAACCACGTACGACGGTGACGAACCGCGAGAACGACCGCGCCCGCCAAAGCCGGAACAATGGTCGGCTCCCACACAAGGTCGACGCCGATCCCAATCTCCCTCAATTGCAGGAAGACCAGCATGAGCGAGAGCGAGACCACGAACGCCAGGCCCACCGACTTCGCAGTCCATTCCTGCTTTCTTGTAGTGGTCATAAGGCGGGAATCAGTCCTTGAAGAACGCACTTGGAGGTACGGGCGTTGCCCAGCCCGGCAGCCGCTTGCGCGTTGGCGGAGTTTCGTCGTGCGCCACGCTCGCCGCGTGCAGCAACCCGTGTGCGAACGAGTTGGAGTTGTACATCCCCGGCCGTTCTTCGGGAAAACAATAGTAGGCCAGGGTATTGCTGAACGCATCGACCCGCGTGATGAGCGAGTTGATCAGGATTGATTGAACCGTGGAATCCGCCGGAATCTCTACGAGCGGCTGTGTCGGCCGGTCCCGCACGTCATGTGGCCGATTGAATCCTTTCGTGAGCGTGCCGTTGCATAGGATGTTCGTATCTTCTGAACCTGCGCCAGCTCCAATTGTGAAGAAGAGATTACCGAAGATGTCATCACCCAGCGGCACACATTGTTGCGCTCCTTCACATTGCTCGAACCTTGCCTTGTTCTGGATCAACCAGTTCTGATCGGCAGGAGCCACGCGAATCGAGGTGTGCTCGAATCCCGGGACCACGGTGTGCGTCTTCAGCCAAATGCCAATACCCGGCCGGCGCTCCCGCAATTGGCCGGTCTTCGTGTCGAACGACGCATACCGCGTCGCATCCTCCAATTGACCGGCGACGGCAGCAACCTGATCGCCTTTCAGCCCGAACCACGTTCCGCCGCTGTAGAACGAGCGCCAATCGAGGCCGAACGGCTGCGTCGACTCAATCGCACCGGTCGCGTTGACGTTTGCGAGTTCCATTGTGCTCCAGTCAAGCGCGGCGACGCCGCCGTCGGGTCTCGCGGCGAGAGGGGTGAGATCTGGCAGGACGCCGCTCCACTTTGGCTCACCAGTCCTGACGTCGATCGCGTCCCAGTTGGCGCCGTAAGTCATCGCCAGACCGTCCTGCCCGATCATCTCGATGGTGAAGTTGAGAGCCACGTCGCGCTCCGAGAGCGCGTCGCCTTCGATTCGAGTCATCGATCGCTGCACGACGACGGCGTTTCCGACCGTGCTCGTCGCGCGCTGCCACGTTGCCAGCGTGCCGCCGATCCCGTCCGGCATCAGTTGGAACGCGCGTACCGGATAGTCACACGTCAGCGTCGACCCGACCACTGCGTCGCAGGCTGTCGAATAGAGCGGAATGGTCCTGGACACCGACTCGCGCGAGACCACGATCAAGTCGAGACCCATCCGGATCGTTCGATCGGGGCGACTGAATTTGGGCTCGCTACAGACATCGCGTTTGTGAATCTCGTGTCGCCGGACCAGCAAATAGCCCCGGCCGTCCGCCCCGGCGAACGGGCCGACAGTGGCGGGGACGTCTTCGTGGCGGTACGACCGGCAATGGATCGGCGGCGATGCTTCGATGACTCGACCATCCCACGCCGCCTCAAACGCATTCACTTCGGCCGCCAAGGTGGTGCGGCCGATGAGCCGTCCAGTGGCGCCGTCAAGGACGATTAACGACTTATCCATCAGTGGAATGCCGTTCGCGACGCGGCCATTCGGCGCTGACTCGAGCAGATAGATGGTGCCGTCGTGTGCTTGCGCCGGGGCTCCAAGGATTCCAGGGGACGCGTATCGCCAGGGACGCGCCGCCCCATCGCCAATCCTGACCAGCCCACGGTAGTCGCCAATGGCATCGGGCACGCCGGCAATCAGGCCACCAAACGCGTCGGCCAGAAAGGGCACGCCGTTGACGTGCTGCTGCCACAGAACCTCGCCTTCTGCGGTTACAGCACGCACGAGCACCTTGTCCCAGTCCTCAGAGTCGAAGCTGAAGAGATACGGCCCCATGGAATCGACGCGATTGGCGAGCATCGGTGGCAAGGCCGTGAGTCCAGGAATGGCAGGCAACGTCCATCGTGCGTCGCCCAACGCCACGTCGGGCACCACCTTGATGATCGCCTCCGCGCGCAGCCCGTCTTTCTCGGCCACGACCGTCGTGGCACCAATGCCGACCGCAGTGATCACCGGCGGTTCATCGCCGCTGAGCGAGATCACCGTGTCGTCGGCGGAGGTCCACGACGCGTGCTCAACCAGCGCGCCGAACTCATCGCGCAACGCTAGTTGAATTGGCTCGTTGATGCTCGCAGTTCTCGAAGCCGGCGTCAGAAACAGCGCAGTTGGTGCGCCGACCCGCGTGATCGTCTTCACCGTGGAAACCCAATGCCCTACGGCATCGGTCGCCTCGAGCACGACATCATTTCGACCAGGACGCAGACTCACCGGACATTGATAGGCGCCGGCGTCAATCGCGAGCTGCCCTCCGTTGCACTTTGCGTCGCTCAGTCCTGACGCCTGGTCCGACACCGTACCTGACACGACGATCTCTTCTGCTTCGGTGGTGTCCGGGAAATTGGCGACCGTAAGCACCGGCGGCCGGAGGTCAAGGCGAACAACCAGACTTGCCGTCGCTCGATTTCCAGCCAAGTCGATCGCGGTTCCGACGACTTCCGTCACGCCGTCCTGGCTGACCTGAATGGGACTCGAACACGACGCGATCACTCGATCGTCCTTGCACTCAAACGACACGGTGACCGGCGTGATCATCCATCCTTCTTGAACTGGCGGCGACGCGATCGCCTGAATCACCGGCGGCGTTGAGTCTGCCGGCTCCGCATCTTCGCCAGGCTCCACTCCCCAGTCAGGCACATCGGAGATGATCTCAATGGGAGCGTCCTGATCGAGCTCGGCGCCCGAACCAAGCCGTCCACGTTCCCCGTCGCCCCAGGTGCGTATATCGCCGCCGTCCGAGACCGCGATCCCATGCGCACCGCCGAGGGCGAGCGACGCAACCGCGGTTCCTCCAATCACCGGCACAGGTCGCAGGCGCCGCGTCGTGGTGCCGTCGCCCAGCTGCCCTGACCCGTTCGCTCCCCAGGTGACGGCCTGGCCGCTCGTGGTGATCGCACCGGAGAAATGCCGGCCGGCCGCGACGGCGGACGCATTCAGCCCGCTGATGAGTTTCGGCGTCGATGCAACCTTCGTTGACCCGGTTCCCAGTTCCCCGCTCGCCCCACGTCCCCAGGAGTAGACGAAACCCGAGCGCACCAGCGCGAGGCTGTGCGCGCCGCCGGCGGCAACGGCAACCACATCTCGAAGGGCCACACGCACAGGGGTCGTGCGATCTCTGGTGGTGCCATCGCCGAGCGCTGAAAAGTCGTTTCGTCCCCACGCGAACAGACTGCCGTCTCGGGTTACAGCCAAGGAGTGCGCGTCTCCCGCAGCGATCGCCACGACGTCCGATAAGCCTCGCACCTGCTGCGGTGTGAGAGCGGCTGACTTCTTCCCGTTTCCGATCTGCCCATTCGCATTCAGACCCCAGGCGAATACCCGGCCGTCATTGACAAGCGCCAGCGTGTGCGCACGACCCGCGGCGATGGCCTTCACGGGGATGAGACCTGGCACCTCGATTGGACGATCGCGACGCTTCGAGGAGCCATCGCCCAGCCGGCCAAAGGTGTTCGCACCCCAGCCATAAACAACGCCGCTGGACGATAGCGCCACGGAGTGTGAGGCTCCGGCGCTCACAGAAACAATCCCCACAAGGTCAGGCACCTCGGCAGGCGACCAGTGGTCCCGGAATCCTCCGATCCCAAGCTGTCCCCGCCCTCCCGCACCCCACGCGTAGACACGGCCATCCGGCTTCGCGATGACGGTGTGCGCCCGGCCGGCGGCCAGGCTCCCCGCACCGACGTGATTGCGAACGTTGATGGGGGCAGCACGCATCGAATCTGCGCGCACTGATCCCAGTGACACGACCAACAGCGAGAACGCTGCATAGAACAGCCCTCGAGCCATGACCCCTCCGACGATTCCTGAAGGCAACGTCCTGACCGCGCGGCGTGACTCCGCCCCGCCTCGTTGACTTCGCTCGCCGGAGGCTTCCGGCCACCAGACTTCAGCCCTGCGACACGAGTTCGCGCGCCTGGGAATCCAGGGCGGCGGTGGTCGTCACGGGCCGGTATCGCAAATACGAGTTCAGCGTGTGATAGCTGATGTCGAGCGCTCGGCAGGCTTGACGCTTATTGCCGGCGTTCTTCTCGAGAACCAGCCGCGCATAGCGGCTGCCCCACGCGCGCATCGAGTCGCCGAGCTGATAGGACGGCACCAGGTGCTCGCCGTATCCGCCTCGCAAGCTGACCGGGAGATCGTCGACGCGTATCTGGCGGGATTCGGCGGTCGCGATGGCGCCTTCGATCATGCGCTCCAGCTCGCGGACGTTGCCGGGCCAGTCGTAGGCGATCAGCGCATCCACCGCAGCAGCCGTCATCGACAAACGTCCACGTCCCTCATGACGCGCAAGGAAGTAGTGCGTCAGCTCGAGGATATCGCCCTTGCGTTGTCGCAGCGGGGGCACCCGAATCTCAACGCCGCTCAAGCGATAGAACAGGTCGGTGCGAAACAACCCGCGATCGACAAGGCCCGCAAGTGGCCGATTGGTGGCCGCGACAATGCGGGTGTTGATCTGCCTCGCGCCGCTTCCTCCAACGCGCTCGACAGTCAGGTCCTGGATCACGCGCAGCAACTTGGCCTGCGCGGCCACCGACAGATCGGAAATCTCGTCCAGGAACAACGTGCCGCCGTCAGCGTGTTCGAACTTTCCACGGCGGCCGCGAACGCCGGTCGCGGTGCGCTCTTCGATCCCGAACAACTCCGCCTCTATCAGGGTCTCGACTAGCGCCGCGCAGTTGATGGCCACGAACGGACCGTGACGCCGCGGTCCCAACGCATGAATCTGCCTGGCGACAAGCTCTTTCCCGACACCACTCTCCCCCTCGATCAAGACGGTGAAGTGCGTGTTTGCCACACGCTCCACCCGATCGCGAAGAGAGCACATCGCCTCGCTCGAACCAATGAGCGGCGCGGCCCCATCGCGCTCGGCCGCCGTCAGTGGCGCCGGCGTCGAGGCAAGCCTCTCGGTCTCGACCAGGATCGCCGCGAGGCTGGCCGCGGACTCGAGCAACTGGCAGACCCAGTCGTCCGGTTCAGACGTGCGGGCGTCAAACGATGCCTCGAGCATCACTTGCCGGCCTTCCTCTTTCACCGGCACAGAGAACGCGACGTAATCGCGGGCGCGAATCGGCTGAATCGCCCGCCTGGGCATCGCGTTGGAGATCTCCTTCAGGCCAACGCTTCGAACATTCGCCAGTTGCGCGAGTCGTTGGGTCAGATACACCGCGAGATGGCGGCGATCGGGCGCGCCGAGGAGGTCGCTCGCGACTTGCCGGAGCAGAATATCCATGCCGGCACGCCTGTCGGCGCGTCGCATCTGCCGCTGCGGGGAGATTCGTATCGGTGTTCCAGCATCCATGACGATGGCTCTTGTCCAAACTCGATGCCAAGTGACGAACGTCCATTTGCTCGCAAATCCACGCGTCGAGCGATCGGCAACACGGTGTGAATGCGTAGCAGGTTCCCGCTTCACAGGGCGGGTGGGGAGCAGCTACGCATTCACGCCTCGTCTATGTCGAGACGTCCGTCGAACATCACGACGCCCCGGTATCGCAACGGATCGATCGCCGTTACGTAGCAACGATCGAGCCGTCCTCGCACGCACGCGCGCGTCGTAGCCCCTGACAGCTGCAGCTCCGTCATCGCGCCGGGGCGGAGCCGCGCCTCCGACTCCACCAGCGCCGCACGGCTCGTGATGTTGATGACGGTGACGCGCAGGCCCGGCCGAAGCACCGCGTGCGACTGCCAGCGGACGGTGCTTCCCGCTCGCCGCGGCTCGCATCGTCGGTCGAGATCGACGGCTACGGAAGCCATTGCCGTGCCTGCGCATCGAACATCAATACGCGCACACGGCCGGTCGCCCCGAAGATTCTGATCGCCATCTGCGGTCCACGATCGGCGGCGACGTACATCGTCCCGCTCGTGGCACTGCCGAAAGGCGTGAAAGTCACGAGAGCCGTGTTGCCGATCCGCAACGGGTCATCGCCAGGCTCCAGCGTGGTCGAACCCGACACGTCGAGGACGCGCTGGTTGACGCGCAGGGAGATCCCGCGCGCCTGATCATCCAGCCACTCTGCGCGCGTCAGCGCGACATCGGTGCCCCGATCGATGTCGCGCTGCAGCACACCATTGCCGTTGCCGTCCGCAAACAAACGCAGTTGCGTTCGATCGCCAACAATCTCGAGACGAAGAGCGACCGGCCGCGCCTGCTTGAGCGATTCCAGCCGAGCCCGCTGAAGATGTCCGGCCAGATACCGCGCACCGATAATGGTCCGTTCACGGTCAAGCGTGCCGCCGACGACCGGCACGGCGACCGCCGCCATCACCAGGGACAGAGAGAGCGCAAACACGATGTCAATCAGGGCGGCTCCGTGCTGTCCGTTGATGAAGCGATTGCGTTGACTGCGTCGATCAGTCACCGGGCGCCTTGTCGGTCTTTGGCGCCGACACGCTGATCAGCGGCTTGAGCTTGAGGAAGCTCTTCTCGCCGATCCCCTTGACGTTCATCAACTCTTCGATGCGCTTGAAGCCGCCGCTCTTGGTGCGGTGCTCGAGGATCCGCTCGGCAGTCTTGCGGCCGATGCCCGGCAGCGCCTCGAGTTGCTCAACGGTGGCTGAATTGAGATTGAGCGTCGGCTTGGCGTGTACTGCTTCCTGGTTCCGCGCAGCAGACGAGGAAGCTGATGCCGGCATCGTGAACGCTAGCGTGCCGCAGAGCGCAAGCACGGTGACGAGACTCTTTCGCATGGTGTCCTCCGAAATAGTGGGAACGGCTGCGCGCGGGCGATGGGTTGGAGTCACTCGCGGTCAGGGGAGCAGCTCGCAAAAGCCCGCGCGCAGTTCGACCGTCTCAGAGCAAGAGCGGCACCACTCGCCGCGATTGCCGCAAGTCGTTTACTTCACGTCGCTTACGCCAGAGAAACCGTTTGAATGAAGAAGCCGTACAGCTCAAAGCGGTAACGCCGGTTGCCGCCACGAAGTACGCACCGAAAATCCGGCCTGAATCGTGGAGGTCGCCAGTCAACTCCGGTTGCCTGAGGTGCAACCGTTGGATGCCTCCTTGCGGTGAGGCCGGCGGGCGGATTACCAGCTAGAATGCTGCGTCGAAAGGACAATTCATGCGACGAGCCCCCTCTCTGCTAGGCGCTATCGCCTTCGCGCTCTCGGCGACCACCGTCTCCGCTCAGGTCGTAGCCGCCGCCCCGGATTCCGCCAAGTGCTCGCTGACCTGGGCAGGATTCGAAGATCAGATCGAGAAGCTCCTCGTCGAGGGTAAGGTGCTCAAGACCGAGGACGTGCCCATTGGCGTCACCAAGCCGCAGCGCGCCACCATGGAAGGCGGCTCGCGCTTCGCGTGGAAGCCGATCCGGCCCGGCTACAGCAAGGGCTTCATGGAGAGCTACAAGGCGGAGATTGCCGCCTACAAGCTCGATCGCATGCTCGACCTCCACATGGTCCCGCCCATCGTCGAACGCAAGCTCGATGGCCTGACCGGTGCCGCCGTCCACTGGATCGAGAACACCAAGAGCTGGAGCGTCGAGACGCCGCCGCAGGGCCCCGAGCCGATGTGGAGCCAGCAACTCACCCGCATGAAGATGTTCGACCTGCTGATCGCCAACCTCGATCGCAACCAGGGCAACCTGATCTACGACAACGACTGGCACCTGTTCCTGATCGATCACTCGCGCGCCTTCATCGACAAGAAGGACCTCAAGAACCTCGCGCCGCTCGGCCGCGTCGACCGCAAGCTGTGGGAGAAGATGCAGGCCCTGACAATGGCGGACCTGGATGCCGGGCTCGAGAAGTGGGTCGGCAACAACGAGAAGAAGGCACTGCTCGCCCGCCGCGACCTGATGGCCAAGGCCATCGCGGATCTCGTCAAGACTCGCGGCGAGAAGTCCGTGTTCTACGACTAGGCCCTCCGATCCGGGCACGCATGCGATACTGATTTCATGAAGTCGGTCGCCGACGCTCTCCGCCTCGACACGGTCGACCGCGTACTCCGGCTGCCAGTGCTCGCACGAATCGAGCTGGCGTTGAAACTCGGCGACGATGATGTCGCGCTGTATGCGAAGTCCAGCCGCCAGAGCCTGGCCGTGGCCCGCCGTAAACTCGAGGCCCAACGGCGCCGGGGCCGCACCCACAGTCAATCTGCCGGCGATGACCGCGCTTGAAAGGGTCCGGGCGATCCTCGCAGACGCCGGGGTGCGTTGCGCGCTCATTGGCGCGGCCGCGCTGGCCGCGCGCGGCGTCGCCAGGTCGACATTCGACATCGACCTCCTGACGACAGATCGGCGAGTGCTCGACGCCCGGGCCTGGGCGGCCCTTCCAAGCATCGCGGTCGACATACGCCGTGGCGATGTCGACGATCCACTGGCAGGCGTGGTGCGGATCACCCTCGACGCCGATCGCCCGATCGACGTCGTCGTCGGCAAACATCCGTGGCAGGCCCGAGCAGTCGAACGCGCCGAGGTCATCGATGGCGGAATGCCAATCGTGCTCGCTCGCGATCTGGTGCTCCTTAAGCTGTACGCCGGCGGAACCCAGGACCTCTGGGACATTCGCGAGCTGTTAGCCCGCGCTGACAAAACGCTTGCAGCTGAAGTAACCGCCGACCTGGCTCCGCTGCCGCCGGAGTTGCGGCAGCAATGGGAATCAATCGTCTCCGAAACGCATCGCTGACAACTCAATGGCACACTCGGACGATCTCGACGCGTTAATCGGCGAGCTGAATGACTCCGCCGCCCGGCTCGACGCCGGCGGACGCGACGAGCGTCTCGACGACTGGGTCAGGCAGGTTGTCGCAGCCAAAGGCAGCGACCTGCTGCTGGTGAGCGGCAGCGCGCCGATGATGCGCGTGGACGGCAGCCTCCGCGCGATCGCCAACACCACGCTCGCCGATCAGGACGTCGAAGACGCCATCCTTCCGCTGCTGCCCGCGCACGCCACCAAGGAATACGCGCGCATCAAGATTGTCGATGCGTCCTTACGTTTGCCGGGCTCCGCCCGGCTGCGCGTCAACCTGCACCACGAGCGCGGACGTCCGGCAGCCGCAATTCGCATCCTGCCCACCAACGTGCCACAGCTCGCGCAGCTTGGCTTGCCACCCGAAGTCGAGCAACTGACGAAGCTCGGCGCCGGACTCGTCCTCGTCGGCGGCGCCACGGGATCCGGCAAGACGACGACGGTTGCGGCACTCGTGGACGTGATAAACCGCCGCGATCGCAAGCACATCGTCACTGTCGAAGACCCGATCGAGTACGAGCACAGCAATCATCTTGGGCTCGTCGAGCAGGTGGAAGTCAGTATCGATGCGCCCGACTTCCCCACCGCGCTGCGCGCCGCGGTGCGCCAGGCGCCGGACATCCTGGTCATCGGCGAGATGCGCGATCACGAATCGATGCGCATCGCGCTGACGGCTGCGGAAACCGGCCACCTGGTGTTCAGCACGCTGCACACCACGGACGTTTCGGCCACCGTCGGCCGCATCTGCGATTCGTTTCCGAACGAGCGCCAGAACACCATCCGCCAGGAACTCGCGTGGGCGCTGGCAGCGGTCATGACGCAGACGCTGATTCCCGGACCGTCAGGCGGACGCGTGCCGGCGGCCGAATTGCTGATGGTCAGCTACGGCGCCAGGCAGCACATTCGCAAGAACGCGCTGCAGCATCTCCACCAGGAGATCACGCTGACGCGCAAGCAGGGGTCCTTCACCCTCGAGGAATCGCTGGCGCGGCTGGTCAAGCAGGGACTCATCACGCCGAACGACGCGCTGATGCGCGCGCGCCATCCCGACGAGATGGAAGCGCTGCTCCGATAAAGACGCCCAGGTTCCGGGTGACGGGTTACCGGTTACGGGAACTACTCAATTCGAATCGTATCGCCCTGCCTCGGCTGCGTGCAGCGGGCCGGGCACTCGGTGATGCGCTCGGTTGCCGTGTGGTGGTAGATCACGATGCGCTTCGCATCCGGCTTCAATCCGGCCTTCACGACCGCCTGGAATATCCACGGCGAGATAAACGCCACGTCCAGGTTCTTGCTCGCCATCAGCGACGCCGTCTCCTCGGTATCGCCGCTGAAGTAGAGGCGCCTGCCATGCCAGTTGACGACGTACGAGTTGTGTCCGACGTCGTGGTGCGGCGTGCGAATCCGCTCGATCACGATCGGTCCAAACGTGGTGCGATCGGCGAGCGGCAGGACGCGGTGCGCGGGCGCCTTCGCGATCACATCCTCAGGGCCGGCCACCTGCCAGTCCGTCTTCGCAAACAGCGACGGCTCCCAATGATCGCCATGACGATGAGTGATCAAGGCCAGGGTGCTCTTCGTGGCCGATCGAATCTCGGACGCGGGATATTCGTTGTAAACGCTGTAGCCGGACTCGTATGGGAAGTCGGTCATCAGCGTGGTCGTTCCGTCGGAGATCGCGAACGCCATGTTGCCGATGAATCGCGCCTCGAGGGACGGACGCTGTGACGAAGCGAGGAGGAGCAGAGCGGCCGCCATGCGCAGGATCAACATGGCGACCAACTCTACCCTGCTGCGCGCGCGAGGGCTACTGGCGGTTTGCGCTCGTCACAGTGTTGGACGACACCGAGAGCGCCTTCGCCGCGCGCGGCGACAGGCTCACCTCCAGGATCGACGCCAGCGTTGGCGCAATCTGCGTCATCCGGATCACACCCACGGAGCCGCGCTTCTGCACCGATGAGCCGGCAAGTATGAAGCTCGAATGGAGCGCCTTGCGTTCCGGATCGAAGCCGTGGCCGCCCTTGCTGCCTGACGCCTTGAGCAGCACGTCGTGCCCGCCACCGAGGTAGAACCCGTCAACGACATCGATACCGAACGCGGCGTCGGGATGTGAACCCTTCGCGGCGAGCTCCGCGCTGGTCCACACGTTGAGGATGCCATTGGCCGGATCCTTCTTCATCTCCATCAGGAGCTGCTGCACGCGCGCGCGATCGGCGGCGTCCTTGACGTAGACGAATCCTGACCCGCCACTGGCGTGGAAGTAGGCGCGCCATGACGTCACTTCTCCCCGGCTGCCGGCCTGCAACAGGCCGGCCTGCTTGAATGCGAAGTTGGGCTGGAGCTGCGTCTTCGTAGCGAGGAAGCCGTGATCCGACACGACCGTGACATGCGTGGGGCGTCCGCTCGCCTTGATCGCGTCGAGGATCTCACCGACGTGGCCATCAACTTCCGCCAGCGTCTTCAACGACTCCGCCGATCCCGGCCCATACGTGTGCTGCGCGCTGTCGAGGCCGATCAGGTGCAGCAGCATCACATGCGGGTCGTAGGTCTTGAGGATGAACAACGTCAGGTCGGTGCGATCTCGATCGTTCTGCGGCCAGCTGAACGCCTTCCCCCGCGCGATCTCGGCCTGGTCGATCAACGTGCTCGGCCTGGAGAGCGCGCGCAGCATGTCCACGCTTTCGGGATGACGCGATCCGATGTACTCCGGCGCCATCGCGTCGAGGTCCATGCC
>DATMJU010000591.1:0-9960 GCA_035553795.1 Vicinamibacterales bacterium | reverse complement strand
TCGGGCGCCATGTAGGGCGGCGTGCCGGCCATCACGCCGACGTCGGTGAGGCGTGTCACGGATGCCAGGTCCTGCGCGGAGACGTCGAACTGCGCGAGGCCGAAGTCCACGACCTTGACGCCGCCGGCCGTGACGATGATGTTCTCGGGCTTGAGATCGCGATGCGTGATGCCACGCGCGTGGGCCGCGGTCAGCGCCGCGGCAATTGCGCGCGCGATCTCGAGGGCGCGAGGCATCGGCATCGGCCCTTCGGCAAGTTCCTCACGAAGCGTGGGGCCTTCGAGAAACTCGGAGGCGATCAGGATCTGATCGCCGATCTCCTCAAGCGCGAACACCGTCGCGATCGACGGATGCGACAGCGCCGCGGCCGCGCGCGCTTCCTGGCGCAATCGCGCCCGCATCGTGTCATCACGAAACAGGTGTGGCGGGAGCGCCTTCAGCGCGACACGGCGATGGAGGCGCGTGTCTTGTGCGAGATAGACCACGCCCATGCCGCCGCGTCCGAGGATGCGTTCGATCCTGTAGGCGCCGATCGTGGCGCCTGGCTCGAGGATCGACGGCGGCTCGAGGAACCCGTCGCTGGTCTCGTGCGACTTCAGCAGTTCGAGCACTTCGGCCTGGACGTCTGCCGGTTCACCCGATGTGCGCACCACGTCGAGGCGATGGGGGGGCGCCGTCGCCAGCGCGCGATCGAACAACGCGCCGACCCGCTGCCATCTCTCGGCGCTCATCCCGGATTCAGTTCCTTCTTGAGGAACGCGCGCGCCAGCGTCCAGTGACGCTTCACCGTGGCCGGTGAGATATCGAGCGCCTCCGCGGCTTCCTCAACGGTCAGCCCGCCGAAGTAGCGGAGTTCGACGATCTTGGCCTGCTGCGGATCGAGGGCGCCGAGTTTTTCGAGCGCCGCATCGAGTTGCAGGACGTCCACGCCGCCGGTGGCTTCGGTGCCGCGATCGGGCAGCACGGACTCATCGAGGGTGATGCGTTCCTGGTGCGCGCCGCCGCGCTTGTCGGCATGACGCGCTCGCGCGCGCTGCACCAGGATCTGGCGCATCGACAGCGCGGCGATGGCGAGGAAGTGCGTGCGGTTTTTCCACGGTTGATTCTTTTCCTTGCTCAACCGCAGGAACGCTTCGTGCACGAGCGCGGTGGCCTGCAGCGTCTGCCCCGGCTTCTCCCGCCGGATGTAGTTCGCCGCGAGCCGCCGCAGCTCGTCATAAACGAGAGGCAGGAGCTCCGCCGGTTCCCGGTTCCCGATTCCCGGTTCCGGCTTGCTCACGTTAGCTCTTCTCGATTTTGACCGAATTGATCTTGATGTCCTTGGCGGGGCGGTCCTGCGCGCCGGTGCGCGTCGTGCCGATCTTGCCAATGACGTCCTGGCCTTCGATCACTTCGCCGAAGATCGCGTGCTTGTTGTCCAGCCACGGCGTCGGCACCAGCGTGATGAAGAACTGGCTGCCGTTGGTGTTCGGGCCGGCGTTGGCCATCGACAGCAGGCCGGGACGATCGTGGCGCAGGCCGGGGCCGAACTCGTCGGCGAACTTGTAGCCCGGGCCACCCATGCCGTTACCCATCGGGCAGCCGCCCTGGATCATGAAGTCGGCGATGACGCGGTGGAAGATGAGGCCGTCGTAAAAGGGCTTCTTCACCTTGTCGCCGGTCTTGGGGTCGGCCCATTCCTTGGTGCCTTCGGCGAGCTCGACGAAGTTAGCCACGGTCTTGGGGGCCTTGTCGTCGTATAACTTCACCTTGAAGGTGCCTTCGGTCGTATCAAATGTCGCGGTTGTCATGATGAATATTCTAGCGCGGGTCAGTAAGGTGCGCGGGGTGCGCAAGGTCCACGGGGTGCTTGTGGTGCTGCTGATGGCCTCGGCCGTCCTCTCTGCGCAACAAAAGCGATATGTCCTTCGCATTCCGCCGAGTTGGAACGGCGGCCTGGTGATTGGCGCCCACGGCGGCAGTGGCGGGAACGCCGTGGACAGGGCCGGAAAGGTCTACGCCACGTCCGAAACGGCGCTCGATGATGTGATCGGGCGGTACGCATTCGACAAGGGTTTTGCCTACGCCAGCGTCGATCGCGACGGCATCGGCAGCTCCGCTGAGGGCGTGAAGGTCACGCTCGATTTCATTGCGCAGGCGAAGGCGGAGGTTGCCGCAAAGGCCGGCCGCGCGCCGAGCCGCACGTATCTTGTGGGACTCTCAGCCGGCGGCGGCATCACGCGCAGCATCGTCGAGCAATCATCGTCTCCGGTTGACGGTGCGGTGATCATCGCCGGCGCCGGCGGCGACGTGATCACGCGCCTCGATCGCCAGATGAAGATGGCGAACCTGTGGCCGATGATCGATCCGCGCGCGCATTACGGCCTGTCCGATCGCGATTCGAAGATCGTGTCGTATTCGGAAGCCATCGGCACCCCGGTCGCCGCTCGCCGCTTGTGGCCGTACACGGGAGCAGGAGCGGTGGCAGCGAATGCCCGGCCGGCCGGCACTGTGGTGAACTCCACCGCCAGGCCATCGGTTCCGGTGATCGAAGTCGTCGGCACGTGGGACGATCTCGTGATCCGCGAGCTCCGCGCCTACGCCGAGCGCGTCGAGCCCAAGGAGCGTCATCGCCTCTACCAGGTCGAAGGCGTGTGGCACATGTCTGGCGACGACGATGGTGTGCAGGGCTTTCAGTACGCGGCGGAGACGCGGATGAAGCTGGATAAAGACGTCGCCGACGCGATGGGCGAGAGCCCGTCCTATATCCCAACCGTTCGCGAATCCCTCGACCACCTGGCACGTTGGGTCGAAAAGGGGATGGCTCCACCGAAGAGCCAAACCGTGAAGCCGAACCAGAACCTGACCCGGAACCGATAACCAGTAACCTGACCGGGAACCGGTAACCGGGAGCCCGTAACCGCATTGGCACGTCATTCGCTCACCCTCCTGCCGGAGACAGCGTATGAACGAGCCCGAGGCGCATTTCCTCGAACAAACTGGCAATCTCGCCGCGACGGCCGGCGTGTTGATGACGGTTGGCCGGAACGTTGGTGTCGGCAAGCCGACAACACGGCCTGACTATCTACCGTTCGGACGTCCGGACTTCGGAGACGACGAGATCGCGGCGGTGACCCGCGTGCTGCGATCGGGGTGGGTCGGCATGGGCCCCGAGACGATCACCTTCGAACAGGAGCTTGCGGACGCGTGCCACGCCCCGCACGTCGTCACGGTAAATTCGTGCACGTCCGCGCTGTTTCTCGCGCTGCTCGTGAACGGCGTGAAGCCCGGCGACGAAGTGGTCGTGCCGAGCCTGACGTGGATCAGCACCGCGAATGCGGCGCTGCACCTTGGCGCGACCCCGGTGTTCTGCGACATCGATCCGGTGACGCTCAACGCGACTCCTGAATCGGTTCGCGCCTGCCTCACACCGCGCACGCGAGCCATCGTCGTCGTGCATCTTGGCGGTCTTGCCGCTGACGTCGCTGCCATTCGCCGCGTCGTCCCCGCGCACATCGCCATCGTCGAGGACGCGGCCCACGCGTTTGGATCGCGGTTCGCTGACGGCACGCCTGTCGGCGCGTCCGGCAACCTGACCTGTTTCAGCTTCTACGCGAACAAGAATCTTTCAACCGGTGATGGCGGAGCGATTGCGCTCTCGTCGCCTCGACACGCGGATCGCCTGCGCTCGCTGCGCCAGCACGCGCTGCCGAGCGATGCATGGAAGCGCTTCACCGACGCGCGCAAGCTGTCGGCCGGCGATGTCGCCGAGGTCGGCTTCAAGATGAATTTCACCGACCTGCAGTCGTCAATCGGCCGTGTGCAGCTGCGCCGGCAGGAAGAGTTTGCCGAGCGGCGTCTCGCGATCGCGAACTACTACGCCGGCGCGATCGCCACCATGCCGTGGGACATCGGCGTCCAGCACGGCGTGACCGATGCCGGTCACGCGCGACACCTGTTCCTGACGCAGTTGCCGATCGACGAGATCGGCCGCTCGCGCAACGAGATCCTCATGGGACTGCGTGCCAGAAATATCGGCGCCAGCGTGCACTACGCGCCGATTCACACCATGCCGCTATACGCGGAGTGGCCCACGTCGTTGCCAGTGACGGAACAGGTCTTCGAGCGCGTCCTGACGCTGCCAATCAGTGCGTCCATGACCCTCAAGGACGCGCGCGACGTGATGTCGGCATTTGAGGAAGAGCTGTCGAGTGGTCCAAACCATGCGGCACTGATGCGGAGAGTGGGATGACACAGTACGGATTCGGCGGGCATCTTTCGGCGGCATTCCCGTCGCAAGTCATCATCGACGTGACGGAGCTGTGCAACCTGGCGTGTACGCACTGCCCGCATCCGTCCTTCAAGAAGTCTGACTTCTATGGCGGCCGCTCCCTGAGCTTTGAGCTGAGTGCGAAGGCCGTCAGCGAGGTAGCCACCTCCGGCCGCGGCATTGTGCAGTATGTCCGCTTCGCGAGTGATGGCGAGCCGATGCTGAACAAGGCGCTGTTCCCGATGCTGGACGATGCCGTGAGGCGGTCCGGCACGTTCGTGTCTTTGACCACGAACGGAACCCTGCTGACCGACGCGCGGATTGAGAGGTTGTTGGAAACCGGCGTGAACCTCGTGGACATCAGCATCGACGCGTACTCGAACGACGTCTACAGCACGATTCGCGTTCGTGGCGATCTGGATGTCACGCGCGCCAATGTGCTGCGTTTGATCGCGCGTGCACGCCAGTCCGGATCGGCGATGCGTGTCGCGGTCAGCTATATCGAGCAGCCCGACAACGCTCACGAAACCGCGCTGTTCGAGAAGTTCTGGAACGATGCCGGCGCGGACTCCGTGGCCATTCGCCGGTTGCACTCCGCCGCAGGTGCGGTGATTCCGGTTGCCGATCTGCTGCGTCGCGACGCGGTGGCCAAGGTGCGCCGACCCTGTGTGTATCCGTGGGAGCGAGTCATGGTCACCCCACGCGCCACATTGGCGTTCTGCCCGACGGACTGGACCGGTGGGTCGGCCCTGGCCGATTACCGCACCACGACCATCGCCGACGTGTGGCAAGGCGCGCAGTACCGCTCGCTGCGATCCGCACACGTGAACAACGACTACTCGGCCCACACCTTCTGCGGACAGTGTCCGGATTGGCAGGAAACGCGCTGGCCTGGCCAAGGCGCCACCTACGCAACGCTCGTGCGGGACTTGAAGGAGAGTGCGGCTTGATCGCGAACGAATTCGTCGCTACGCCACTGGTTTCGGAGATCGAGACCCTGGTTGATGGCGTTCATGGCTGGTCTCCAGTGGACCAGTTGTTCACGCTGTCGACGCTGGCGTACGCCACGTCGCACCTGCCAGGGGACGTGGTCGAAGTCGGCTCATGGTTCGGCCGCTCCGCCGTGGTGCTGGGCTCGGCCGCCCGAGATACTCACGGCGTGGTCCACTGCATCGACCCATTTCCGGAACGGAGCGACTGGAAGCAGAACGGTGATGGCAGCTATTCCTTTGAGGTCGACATCGACGGTCATCGTCTGGTGGGTTTCAAAGAACACACGGTGTGGGCGGATCCGTTCGAAAAGCAAATCAAACCCGCTTACGCCGAGCACCGCAGCGTCTTTGAAGGTTTCATGAGCAACGTCAACCGACGTGGACTCGCTGACGTGGTGCGGCCGCACCGCGGCACAGCGCGCACGTTTGCGGCGCAGGCTCCGTTCGGATTCCAGTGTCGCCTCCTGTTCCTCGACGGCGACCACAGCTACGACGCAGTGCTCGAGGACTTTCATTTGCTGACGCCATTCGTCGTGCCCGGCGGGTGGATCTGTTTCGACGACGCGTTCTCGAATTATGAAGGGGTGAATCGGGCCATCTCCCAGCTCGTGCTGGACAACCCGGAGTTCGATGTCAAACGGCAAATGACGCGCAAGTGTTTTGTCGCTCGCAAGGTCCTTCGATGAATCTCTTCGGGTACGTCCGCAGCGATCTCGCGCGCTACTCCAGCGCCGTTCAGTGTGAGATCCCACGCCGCCCCCGTTGGGTGGCCGCGGCGGAGACGTGCTTGTTCAAGAGCGGGTTTCACGCCGTGCTGCTGTATCGGATCAGCCACTCGTTCTATCGATTGGGAATGACCTGGGCGGCCTGGTCGATCGCTCGCTTCAGCCAGGCGATCACCGGTGCCGAGATCGAGTTCAGCGCGCAGATCGGAGCGGGCCTGCTCATCGCGCATCCCGCCGCGATCGTCATCGGCCGGGGGACCGTCATTGGCGGGAACGCCACGATCTATCAAGGCGTGACCTGCGGGATCCGCAGCTGGAAGGGTACCGGCCGCTCGTATCCACGTATTGGCGATGAGGTCGTGCTGTGTGCGCACGCATCCGTGCTCGGTGGCATTTGTGTGGGCAACAAGGCGACCATCGGGGCGCACACGCTGGTGATCGCCGATGTTCCAGCGGGCGCAGTGACAAGGCAGCCAGCGGCTGTGTTTGAATGTGCGGAGGCCGTGTGAAGCGCGTCGCCCTGATTCAATCCAACTACATTCCGTGGAAGGGCTACTTCGACATCATTCACGATGTCGATCTATTCGTGTTTCACGATGACCTCCAATTCACGAAGGGCGACTGGCGTAATCGCAATCGCATCAAGACGGTCGACGGTGAGCGTTGGTTGACGATCCCTGTCGGCACTGATGAGCGTCGACGGATTTGTGATGTGGCGTTGCCCGATGCGGCGTGGGCGCGAGACCACTGGCGACGCCTCGAGGATGCGTACAAGCACGCCCCTTACTTTGGAATGTTCAGAGACTACTTCGCCGAGATCTACCTGGATCGGAGCTGGCAAGCGCTCTCCGCGTTCAACCAGGCCATGATCATCGGCATCTCGAAGGACCTGCTCGGGATTGGCACCACCTTCGTGGATTCCCGCGAATTCGGACTGACGGCCGCCAAGGGCGAACGCGTTATCGAGCTCCTCAGGAAAACTGGCGCCAGTGTCTACGTGTCTGGTCCTGCGGCACGTAACTACATTACCGACGACCGCTTTGCTGCCGCCGGGATCGAGGTTGTCTGGAAGGACTATGGCGGATACCCGGAGTATCCCCACGTTCGCCAGTCGTTCTCGCATGGCGTGACCATTCTTGACTTGCTGTTCCACACGGGTCCTGAAGCGGCCTGGTATATCTGGGGCTGGCGAACGTCAGCCAAGCTGGTCGCGGCATGACGGGCACGAGCGCGGAGCCGTGGCTCAACGGCGTTCCGATCGAGAGTTCGTCGACACTGTTCTTCGTTGGTGAGGACGTTGCGAGCCTGCGGTGCGCGCTCGATGGTCGCGGCTGGCGCGGACGCGTCATCCAAGTGGCGCCGCCGCGATTCGACGGTCTCGATGCGGTGTCCTCGTCGATCGAGGCCGACGCTGAACGTCCGGTGCTGGTGCTCGAGCCCGGGGTGGTTCGCCTTCACATGCCGGCCGTCAAGCAGGCCGCTCGCGATATCGGCAAGGCCTGGTACGGCGCGCGAGCCAATCAGGAAGCGCGACGCCAGAATGCCGGCCGATACCTGAGAAACACGCTTCGAAACATCAAGAGCATCGTCAGTAGTGGTGATGTCAGGGTGCTCCACAGCGCCTTTGTTGGTGTTCCGGCCATCGTCGTCGCAGCCGGTCCCTCTCTCGACGAAAACCTGCCGCACATCATCGCGCATCGGGAGGTCGCCATCGTCGTCGCGGTCGACACAGCATTGCGTCCATTGCTCGGGGCAGGCGTACAGCCAGATCTGGTTGTGGCTGTCGATCCGAGCGAGGCGAATGCCAATCACCTGGTCGACCTGCCACCATGCCCGGCGACCTATCTCGTTGCCGAGGGGAGTCTCGATCCAGAAGCGCTCCGTCACTTCGCTGGCCGCACGTTCACCTGCCGCATTGCCGATCACCATCCGTGGCCATGGCTGCGCGCGGAAGGTGTGGATCGTGGCCTGCTCCGTGCGTGGGGGTCGGTGCTCACGACCGCATTTGATCTTGCGCTGAAGATGGGTTGTGGCCCAATTGCGTTCGCAGGCGCAGACCTGGCGTACACAAGAGGCCGCCCATACGCGCGAGGCACGACCTACGAAGAATCGTGGCAGCAGGAAGTGGCGTGGGGCTCGACCCTTGAACAGGCGTGGTCCGCGCGACTCGCTGATTGGCCGGAGACGATCGAGACCGGTGTTGATGGCGCGCCCGTTCGGACCGCACCGCACCTTCGTTCCTTCCGTGACTGGATCGCCAAGGAAGCCGAAACGTGCGGAAGGCAGGTCCACAACGCCACTGGTGGCGGAATTCTTCAAGGCCCTGGCATCACGCAGGCATCGCTTGCGTCGGCGCTGGGAGGCCGATCAAGTCGGAAGAGTGTCATTAGTGATCGCCTGCGGACCCTCTACCGGTCATCCGTTGTTGACGCCATGGTGATGTCCGACGTCGTCCCGGTCGAGCAGAAGGCTCAATGGGCCGTCTTTGCCGGCCTGCCACAGGCGGAAATCGACGCGGTCCTCGATCCGTCTCGCGCAACACATGTGCCGACGGTTGCGATCGCACCCGTGCCTTTGCAGGGGGATGATGCCTTCCTCGCTGACCTGGCGCAAACGTTCTCGATTCGACTCCTGGAATTGGTCGACGCGTCGCAGGATATTCACGGTGCGCTCGTCAGTGCGCTCACAAGTCTCGGTGCCTCGGACGCGATTGTGATCGCCGACCGCGTCGGAATCTCGGTCGGATCACAAGTGAGGCGCGCGATCGACCAGTTGCTCTGCGAGCGCACAGATCTGTGGCTCGAGGATCGGCGATTTGTCGATTGGAATTCGCGGCTCATGGTGATTCGCGGCAATGCTGGCGCTCGTGCCGGCAACATGCCCGCCGATGCCTCCAAGTGGGCCCCGGAACACCAGGCTGTCGCCACCCGGCTGGCCGGACTCATTGCCGACGAGTTCAAGCCGTCGAGCGTGATCGACATCGGATGTGGCGCTGGTTACTGGCTCAAGGCGCTCGCGGACCGAGGCGTGCGAGATCTCCGCGGAATTTCTCCGCGAATGGATGGCGAGGCCGTTGCCGCCTGCGTTGACCGTGGGGCACTGTCGATGCTCACTGGCGATGATCGCCGGTTTGACTTGGCGCTTTGCCTCGAGGTGACCCAGTACGTTGCACCCGAGCATCACGATGCTGTGATCGAGGCGTGCGCCCGGGCGAGCGACGTGGTCGTCTTCTCGTCTCGGGTGCCAGGAGCACCTGGTTCGAGCCCGCACGATCGGCCGATGGAATACTGGGCCGCCAAGTTCTGGCGCCATGGGTTCGTGGTCGACGACTGCTTACGACCGCGGTTGGAGTCGCACGCCAACATGCCGTCGACGCTGTTTGATTGCCTCGTCGTGTTCCGGCGACAGTTCTCACAGGCTGATGTTGACAACACCGCGATTCGGCAGTGGGCGTTGTCGCAGACCAGGCGCCTGCAAGAGCTGTTCATTCAGCGCATCTGGTGGACCATGCGCGCCGTGGCGCCGCCGGCACCGACAGCAGCTCCGCCTGTGTCGCCCACGATCGCGTGGCCGATGCCGGCATCTCGTCTCGCGGTCGCGATCGGCACGTCGCGACGCTTCAGGTTTCGGACGCAAGCAGCTCGATGGCATGTCACCCATCCCGGCGCGAATCTCGTGGTCAAAGAAGACGGCGAGTTGTTGACTGGTTGGGTGCTCCAGCGTGACGAAGTTGTGCTGGTGTCGAGCGACGGAAGTGATCCACGCACCAATGGCAGGCGTTACACGATCGATCTGCCGTCGCATGTGGCCTGGGCAGAAAGCCAGTCGCTCGAAGTCGTGTTACGCGACGGGCTCTAGCAGGCTGCTGAAAAAGGGGTACCCATGATGCCGATCGTCGTACTACACTGCCGGGCGGAGGCCAGCGTATGCGCGGAGGCGATCAGCAGAGTGGGCACCTGTTTAGTTATCTGTCGCCGGAGCAACGCGTGCCGGC
>DATMJU010000590.1:0-2479 GCA_035553795.1 Vicinamibacterales bacterium | reverse complement strand
CCTGTATACCAGGCGAGCGTGGGCCGAGTGGCGCGCTTACGCCGCGGCCGCCAGGCGATCCCTGGCAGGGATCGTGGCGGCAGCTTCGCCCGCCGGTTGCGGTACGGCCAATACCGGTCGTCCAGCGCTGCGAATCACGCGGGCCGTCGTCGATCCCCTGAGCAGCCGCCCGATCACGCCGCGCGCGGTGACGCCCACGAGAATCAGGTCGGCGCCGATTTCGGCTGCGACCCGCGAGATCTCTGTCGTCGTGTCGCCCGTCACGACACGCGTGTGAATCCGTCCAGAGGCCGTGGCCTCGGCGGGTACGAGCGACGCCATGCGCCGCCACGCGACGCGCGCGAGGCTCCGTTGGTACTCGGGCTCCATCAGGTGATACGGATACCGATGGGAGCGCTCGAACGGCATGCCCCTGAGCGCGTGCATCACGGTCACGCGGCTGCCGCCGTTGGCCATCGCCAGCGCCCGTTCAATCGCCGCGCGTGAGCCTTCACCGAAGTCCACGGCGACGAGGATGTTCTTGAACGGCGCCTCCGTCGCGGCCACGCGTCCGGCCGTCGCCGGCACGACCAGTACCGGCGCGTTCGCTTCGCGAGCCACGGTTTCGGCGACCGAGCCGAAGCGGAATCGATCGAACCCGGAGCGCTTGTTGCTGCCGAGCACGATCAGATCGGGCGTGCGCGCGCCGGCGTGCAGCAGGATCACTTCCGCTGGATCGCCCTGCTGCACGCTGGCGGTGAAGGCCACGCCGGCGGCTTCCGCCGCGCGGCGCAGCGAACCCATCAGCGCAATGCGCTCCCGCGCATACCACCCGAATGGGCGATCGGTCGGCACTGCGTGCACGGCCAGAAGTTCGGCTCCGTGCATCCGGCTGAGCGCCAGCGCATGATCGAACGCCGCTCGCGCGGGCTCGGAAAAGTCGACCGCGGCGAGAACACGATGAAGTTTGGTCACGACGACAACTCCTTCCAAAGAATGCGAAATCTTGTTGATCCGACGCGCGCCACGGGCGCGCTATCGCTCACGGTTCGGCGAGGTCCCGGCGCCGAGCGCCCGCGATCGCAGGAACGTCAGGTCCCTGGCGCGCGCACCCAGCAACGCCGCAGCCTCTCGCCACAGCACGGTCGCCTCCACGTGCGGACACTCGTCGTCACACGGGCCGGCGTCGGGATCGGTGCGAAGCCGGCGCTCGTGAGCCACCATCTGGTCGTGCCAGGCCTGCAGCCGCGCGCGGAGTGATGCGGCATCTGCGCTTCCACTCGCCAAATCTGCGATTGCGTACGGATTCATGTCGATCACCTCCCGCGGCACCTTCATGCCGGTCACGTGCTGAAAACGATTGATGGGAACGCGCTCTCACGAGCGCGCGGCCGAACAGGCGATGTACAGCGCACCATGCGCCGACACCTGGCCGGCGCATGCCATAAGACAGAGCAAGTTGCGGTCCAGCGAATTCAGGCCTGAATTAGCCTGTTCTGCTCAGTAAGGCATTTCATTTTGAAATCAACGTTTCAATATGAAATGTCCGGCCGGCTGGTATTCGCGCGGCGTTGTGCGCCGTCCGGGGCGCCGCAAGCTGCGTCAATGGGTAAGGGTGCAGATCGACCAGCGACTTCCTCACTCCCGGGGATGTGTTCATCACCACGTGGCCACGATGCAGCTGGCTTGGATGCGTCAGCCCGCACGCGTGCGTGATCATCTGCAGGTCGTGTTCGAGTGCCAGCGCGTAGTTGCGCACGCGCACGCCCTTGTCTGCCGGATCCAACCCGGCCTGGAGCCACCGGCTTTGTGTCGCCACCCCGGCGGGGCACGTGTTGGTGTGGCAGCGAAGCGCCTGGATGCAGCCGATCGAGAAGAGGAAGCCCCGGCCGATGTGCACCAGATCGGCGCCGAGCGCCAAATGGGTGGCGACGTCGCCCCCGGTGGCGATCTTGCCCGAGGCAATCAACGTGACGTCACTGCGCAATCCCTCGCGACGGAGCGCGCTATCGACAGCGATGATCGCGTCGGCCACTGGCAGCCCGACGTAGTCAGCCAGCGCGAGCGGCGCAGCACCCGAGCCACCTTCGATGCCATCGACGACGATGAAGTCGGGGCCGTCGCCGCGCTTGCGTATCTCCCGGCACAGTTCGTCGATCTCTGATGGCGTTCCCACCACCATCTTCAATCCGACCGGCTTTCCGGTGATCCGTCGAACACGTTCGACGAAATCGAGCAGCGACGCCGCGTCGTCAAACTCCTCGAAGCGGTTTGGCGAGTGACAATCCTCGTCCATGGGGATGCCGCGGATCGCCGAGATTTCCGGAGTGATCTTCTCTTTCGGAAGCATCCCGCCTTTGCCCGGCTTGGCGCCCTGGCCGAGTTTGATCTCGACCATCTTCACTTGCGGCAGCGCGAGGATCGCAGCCGCCTTGTCGTCATCAAACCTTCCGTCAGGCGTCCGGCAACCGAATTTCGCCGGGCCGATCTGGTACAGGAT
>DATMJU010000589.1:0-9468 GCA_035553795.1 Vicinamibacterales bacterium | reverse complement strand
TCGGGGCCGCTCGCTGGCGGGCGCAGCGGCGGCGTCCAGGACGGCGGCTCGATCGGCGTCGGGAAATCTTCTGGCCCGTAGCGGGCGTTCACGTCAAGGTACTCGACGGTCACAAGATGCGGCTTGGCACGTTTGTGATTGTTTCCGCCAAAGTTGGAAATGTCGCAAGATCCGCCAGCGACGCAGTGACTTGCATATGTGGCGGCGTCGCATAGTGAGCGCCTGTCGGTGATGGCAGTCATCGCTTCGCTCCCGCGGACGCACCGATCGTCACGCGCAGGAGTTCCTCGCGGAGTGCGTGTTCGCGACGTTCCTGATTCTTCACTTCTCGCGCCAGTTCAATCAGCGAGGCGATGAGCTCGTCCTTCGACGCGCGGCGCAGGCGTGCAATCTTGGTGCGAAGGGGGCCTCGCTCGTCGGTGGGCGCGCCATCGACGAGCGCGATCAGCGATCGATGGCGACGTGGGCCAGCTGTGCGAGTTGACGCGTGCTGCTGATAGATTGCATACGCGAGCTCGTTGCGCTGAATCGTGTTCGTCGAGATCGAGACGCCGTCGAGCGCTCTCACGGTGTCCCGGATTGCCGCAAACGTGATGGGATGCCCTTGCGTGCGCAGCCGTGTCACGGCGCGGCGGACGCGATCAGCGGTGGTGCGCCGCTGCTGATCCCAGCGGGCACGGAGCCACTCCGGTGAGAGACGACGGCGATCAGCGGCGAGGGGCATTGGGGCTCCTGTGGCGCACGGCGACGGTTTGGTGATCGTCCTTGCGCGCCGCCGCGATGAGGTCCATCTCCTGGAGGACGACGTCGCAGTTGCGCACCAGTTGCGTCATCTGGCGCTGTTCGGCGTAGAGGCCTTCCTTGGTGGTCCAGCGAATCTGCTGTTCCGCCCAGTGCCTTTTGGTCTCGACTTGATCGCGGCGATCGGGATCGGGTGCGTTGCCGGCGCACCCAATGCAAGCGAATTTCGCCGGGCACATATTGCCCACCACGCAGGTGCCGCCGAGGACTTCTGAGAGCGCACCGATCTGGCCTTCGGCGTCGCGCAGGAGCTGTCCGATCTCCTTCGGGTGCCGGACCGCCTCAGCAGCGATGTCGATGCGGTCGACAAACAGAAGTTCCGCCGCTTCGACGACTTGCTTGTTCGTGGGCCGGGCGTAATACTGCGTGACCTCGACGTGTCGCTGGTGCAGGAGCCGCGCGATGATATCGGCGGGGACATGGAGGCTCGCCATCTCCGTCGCAAAGCCATGTCGGAGTAGGTGCGTCGTGAGGTGCATCCCCTTGCCATCCGGGGTGAGCGCCACATCGTGGAGCAGGAAGCGCAGGACCGTATTCAGCGCGGCGCAGCCGAGCGCTTTGCCATTCCACTGCAGCACGTACCGATCGGGTGCGTACTTCGGAGATTCATGGCTGACGATCGGCAGCTTCTTCACGCCGAGGCGGGCGCGCAGAAACCGGATGACCTCGAGGAGGAGGTCTTTGGTGTCGCTGTCGATGAAATAGTCCGCGCGTTCCTGACGCCCTTTGGGCGCCATCCGTAAGATCCATCGCGTCGCGCTCTTCGGCCCGACGTTGACCAGTTGGGTGATGCAGTGCGGGTTCTGCGCGATCTGTTGCACCTCGCCGATCCGTGCACCGGTGATGGTCTGCATGCGCACGACCAGGTGCGCAAACAGGCACGTGGCGTAGATGCCCTCATAATGGAGGAAGCGATAGCCGTGCCTGCGGTGGAGAAACGCGGCCTCCCTCGCGGTCTGGCCCCGAAGGGGCTTCACCAATCCCGGAACGTGTTCCCAGGATCGGCGGCTTCGATATCCATGGCGAGCAAAGAAGGCCTGACGCTTGTCGATGACGTCACGCGACGTCCGCTCATCAAAGGCGTCGTGATCGTAGAAATCGACAAACCAAAACGGGACTGTGTGACCGAGCGTGCCGAGCGGCTGGACACCGCGATACTGGACGGTCACGCGAGCGCGACTCGGGGCAAATCGCCCCTTGCGTTGCCGACGTGCCACCTGCGGCCCGCGCAAGGCGACGGGAAGCCCGCGCTCGACGGCGTGATCCCACAGCGAAGTCGGGTCCCACAGCGTGAGCAGGACGCGTTGGCGGATTGGACGACCGGTGTCAGTGGCGACGGTCTCCTCGTAGCTGAAATCGTACGGCAGCGGACGCTTGGCCGCGAGGACGTCACGCTGGGCCGCGGTGACCGCGTCATAGAGGCGCCGGGCTTGTTGACAGCGAATGCGGGCGACGAATCGCAACGTATGAAAGTGCGCGTGCACGATCTCTGTCTTCGCCTTCACACGGGCGCGTGTGCCATCACGGCGGATGATCGAGGGCCGACAGCGATTCATTCGGTGGCGGGCGTGGAGCGGCTTGAGACAGAAACGCTCAAGCCGGTGGCGTTCGGCTGGCGCGAGCTGATCGACCCAGCCTTGAAACGCGTTCGAGAGCGTATTCCAGGCCAGCAGAATCCAAGTCCGTTCGGAGTCCGACAGCGTCGCGCCAGCGCGCTGCTCATAGACGCGAAACAGCAGGTCATCGGGATCGATCGTCTGCACGACGGCAATCTGTTCCTCCTCAAGCAGCTTGCGCAGCGGGACCGTGAAGGCGCACAGGCGCGGGTAGAAGGTGACGTCGCCAAGAGCCGCCTTGATCAAGGAGTACAGCGCCATGAGATCTCGTAGCGACGCGTTGGTGATCGCGCGGACGTAGGCCACGATGCGTGGGTGCGGGGCGGGCCACCGGTCCGGATGGTGCGGGTCGAAGCAGGTGAAGGGGGCCGTCCGGAGCTCGGACGAGATGACCGCCGCGAGGGCCGCGGGGCTGCCGACCGCGGGATTCGCCCAGCGCGGGAAACGCGTACGGAAGCCGTGATCGGCGCGCCACGCCGCAAAGCCTGACTCGAAGGCCCGCGTGTTGAGGCCAACGAGCGAGGCCATGCGGGCGATCTGCGGATGCTCGCCTGCGTCCCACAGGGCGGTGCAGAGGTGTTTGACGAGTGCCGCCGGCACGGGCTTCGCGTGCGGCCACGAGGGACCGATGGCGTGGCGCAGCTGCGTGACGGCGTCAGCGATCGTCATCGTCCTCTCCCAGGAGATAGGCGAGGTCACCCCGCACAGAGCCGGCGTCGCCTGCGAGGTCGCCAGAGGGGGCCCGCGCTGAGGCGACCTGGTGCCCGGTCGCGCGCTCGCGGCGCCGCATCATTTGATGGATGACATGGAGCCGACGCTGAAAACGCTCGCTTCGTTCGACATGTTCGTACGCGCGCAGCGTTTGCTCGCCACTGCGCCACGCCATGTACTCGATCAGCTCTTGCTTGCGGCGGGCCAGTTCCGCTTCCTCGCGTGCGCCGCGCTCGAGATGCCGCAACGCATTGGTGACAAACCAGTGGCGGGCGAGATGCGGGTCCGCATCCAAGCCGGCGGCCCGCAGCGCCGGCGTCCAGTAATGATCCCGAAACAGCTTGGCTGTCATCGGGGTCGCGCGGGTGGTGATATACAGAGGGACCTGATCGAGCCTCGCCGGCGAGCGGCGAGCCAACGTGGCGAGTTCCCGGAGCGTGAGTCGTTGCGGATCTGCGGCACACCGGCCGTGCTGCGCGTCATCGAAGTAGCGGCGACACAGTGTGGCCGTCTGATGCGAGACGACCAGAGTCTTGACGCGCCGACCGTGACTGCCCTTGTTACACGCGCGAAAGCGGTTGAGAAAGTGGCTGACTGCCCAATCGCCGGCGGTCAGGGCCACCACCTCCGACACACGCGCGCCCGATTCAAACAGCATGCGCGTGATGCACTGCTCGCGGAGACTCCAGCCGTACGCCTGCCCGGCGGCATAGACGGCCCGCGGGAAGTCAGGATCATCAATCGATCGCGGCTGCCACTGCGTCCGCACGAGGCGGAAATAGTTCTCCGACAGCCGGAGATCGGACGGCGGCGCATCCACGCCGCTCATGGGTGGCATCGGCGCGCGACCGGTCGCCGCGCGGATCGCCTCACGCTGTTGGCGACGGACTTCGCCAATCGTCTGACGAGCCGCTTCGTGCACCATCGGATTGGCAAAGCGATAGAAGCCGCAGTCGCCCAGCACGTCGTACAGCTTCTTTAGAGCGACCAAGAGCAGACCGACGTTGATCCGTGTGCCCGCGGTTGCGTTGACGTAGCTCGCCTTCACGCCGAGCGTGTCGGGGCGGATGGTGATGCGGCACTCGGCGGCGATCGTCAGGTACTGGCGGATCGCGTGCCGGACCTGCGGCGGCTCCGCGTGCCAGTGCCAGCCGCGGGCGGTCGTCACCGGATCACGCGCGCACCAATTCACAAAGGCCAAGGACTCGCGCAGGTAGCCACGCACGCTGCCGTGCGACAGGATCCGACGCAGATCGTTGGCAAACACGGTGAGCGCGACGTCCGGCAGCCCGTTCTCCCGCACAACGTGGATCGCAAAGTCGCCCGTGCCGCCGTACACGGCTCGCACCCTCGTGGCGTCAGCCGTCTGCGAGGCGACACCAACGGCGGCTGCCTGTTCGCTACTCACGGAGGTACGCTCCCAGGAGGCGCCGGACCGCGAGCGCCGGCAATTGATCCGGTTGCGTGCCCTCGTCCAGTACGATGGTGATCACCTCGATGCGTCCCGCAAGGGCGGACGTGACCCCAGCAGCACCATGTCGGCCGGCGTCATCGCCGTCGAGCATCAGCAGCACGCGATCGAAGTGCGTCGTCAGCAAGTCAGCCTGTGATCGCGACAGGGTCGAGCCCATGAGCGCCACGACGGCGGGATACCCGGCCTGATGCACGGCGAGTGCATCGAAGAAGCCCTCCACGACGATCACCGTGCGTGCGCCGGTCGTCAGGGCCCGATGCAAATTGAAAAGCACCAGCGATTTTCGGAAGCCGCGCGGGAAGCGATATTTCGGTTCCTCGCCGTCGGTCGCGCGGCCGGCGTATGCGACCAGTTCGCCACGCTCGTCGTTGATGGGAATCACGATCCGGCCGCGCAGAAAGCCACGGCCGCCGTAGAAGCCGACGCCAAAGACGCGGATCGTCTCCGCGGCGAGGCCTCGTTCCGCCAGATACGGGTGATGCCGATCGATGTGCTGTAACGCAAAGTGCAGTGGCACATTGGACGACGCCGTCGTGTCTTCCGCGGGGACCTCACGCCGAATCGGCATGGCGCTGCTCCAGTCCTGAAGCCGGAGCGCGGCGTCGCGCACGGAGCAACCCTCGATCAGGGCAACGAGATCGAGGATGTTGCCACCGGCCTTCCCGCCACGCGCCTGCATGCACGACTGCGATCGACACGACCAAGCGTTGCGCGCGGGATTGACCGAGAAGCTGTCGCGACTCCGGCGCGACGTATGCGTCGGCAGTGGACACGGCCCTCGCAGCTCGCCACCGATGCGACGCACGGGCACACCATAGCGCTGGAGTACCTGTTCGATCGCGACATCCGTCTTAATCTGCTTGAAGTCGACCCACATCGTCGCCATCATGCACGCCCCACGTCCTTAGACGTTGTCGAACCGCGCTATTTCGAGACATTCGCCACGCCACTGCTGGCCGGGCGTGGGTCGCGCTTGCGGAGAGAAGCGGCCCTCGCGTGGCCATCGTCAACCCTAGTGAGACGCAGGCATTGTTGTCTGCAGCCAGGCGTCAATCCGTCTCCAGAAATCAAGAACGTTGACCTTGTCGGTCAGTGTGTGTCCTTCCCCTGTGTAACGCACGAGCTGTGCGGGCCGGTCGAGGCGATACAGCGCCGTGAACATTTCCTCTGCTTGCTGAATCGGAATGAAATCCTTGTCGCCATGCACGAGCATCACGGGCGTCGCGACCTGGGCGACGCGCCACAGAGGACTGTTCACACGATAACTCTCAGGTGTCTCCCACGGCGGTGCGCCCGCGCCGTAGTAGCCGCGCTCGAATTGCAGCATGCGTAGTAGCTGCGCCCTTTCCGGGGCCCCGACGTCGCCGTATCGGTACTGACCGTAAAACGTCCCATACAGACTCACGAGATTCGAGTACGACGCGCTAGCTATCGCGGTCCTGAATCGATCGGTTGTCGTAATGAGGCCAAGCGTGGCCCATCCCCCTCCGCTCTGGCCCATGACCGCGATACGTTTGGGATCCGCGATACCACGTTTCACCACTGTGTCGATCGCCGGCACCACGCCGCCGGCAAGCTCAGCGATCGCGTCCGTCTGCAGTGGTTTGTCGGCGGCGGGCATGGACGGCAGCAGCACGCCGTACCCCATCGCGGCGAGCAACTGCGGATGGTTGAAGTTCGGCGCGAGGATCTCGAACGCAGTTGGCGTGCGCGCGCTATATGTTGTGCCTGGGTAGACGACGGTGACAAACGGGATGACGCGGCCGGTGGAATGTCCAGGTGGATAGAGAATCCACGCGGTCAACTGCCCGCCTACGCTCGACGTGTACGTAATTGATTCCGATCGCCCAACGGTGATTTCGCGCGCCCACTGATTGCCGTGCCAAATCTCTATCTCCGGCTGCCCCGGTCGCACGAGGATCAGCCGCGTCCCATCGCGTGCCTGGGCGACACGCAGCATCGCGCGCGCGGGATCGGGTGTGGCCGGCGGTAGGGGAACAGGGGCCGGTGCCGGTGCGCCGGTCTGCGCATCGAGATGGACGGTCTCGGTGCCCCAATTGACGGCGTCGTAGGCGGCATCCCCTTGCGCGTCGGGCCCGAAGAACAGACGTGCCGGCGCCTCGGCGAGTGACGGATTCTCGCGTCGCAACGACAACGTCCGGCGGTCGCCGGACAACAAGGGTCTGTGAAACGCGCCTGAAGCCAATGTTGTGATAACGCGCGTCGACAGGTTTATCGAGACCACACGCCGCGGGGACGGCGCGGCCTCGATCTCGGCCGCTCGAGCCCTGCCACCGAGCGACTCCACCACAGACACGGTCGCCTCTCGACCTTCTCTCGCCCGCGCGAGGTCGTCGGCGGAATTCCTGCCGCGATGAATCGCGAAGTATAACGAACCGACGGGTGTGCCAGCGTCCCGCAGCAGGAAGATGGCGTGGTCAGGATCGCTCCACAATGCCGTCGGTGGATCTGCGGTGTCGTAATGCAGCTCGAGTCCGGACAGCAGCGTCGCAGTGTCGCCCTCGCGCGTCCATAGCCATGGCCGCACGATTGCATCGGTTCCCACTGACAAAAAGAGAAGTCGTCGCCCGTCGGGCGACCACGCTGGTCTGTAGAAGCCAATGACGTCAGCCGTCTTCGAGGACACAGTTCGGACCGTTCCGGTGGTTGCGTCCACCACGTCGATGTCGGCAGTCGGAATGCCCGGGTCCAGCCAGCGACCGGGCGCGTGGCGCTCGACCGCAGCGTGTCTGCCATCAGGAGACCAGACGATGGCCCCGATGCGCTCCACTCTGAAAAGATCTTCGGGCTGCAGCACTCTTTGTTGCCGCACACCCGCAAGTGGTGCGCAGGTCAGCGCAATGACTCCGATCACCCCGGCGATCCGTCGTTCCATTCCGACGCTCCCTTCGTCTTCGACGAGATCAGACCACAGGTCGGTAGCGATCTCGAGTGCCGGCGCCACGCAACCGCGGACCGCACCCGCACGCCGCGAGGCGTGCTCGACAGTTCAGTCGGCGTTACCGCAAGCATCTCTTGCGACCATGCGTGAGCCCGATGTGATTTGTCGGTAAGCCATAACAGTCGCGTTAGGCTGGTAGCGAGGCGCGAGGCTGGCTGAGCCGGCCAACGTGTCTTTACTATAGCCACGCGCCCGCTTGATTTCGTCGAGCAGCGCGCGCTCGCTCCAGGGGGCACGCATCGCCCGTTCTCTCTGAGTGCGATGAGCGCTTCTTCGTCACTGAGCGCGAACCCGCGCACCACTCGGCCACAGACCGTGAATGTCTGGACATCGCCATGCTGCCCGGCGATCGCCGGATCGATGCGCGTCAGATGGCGGAGGGCTGGCTCGGTGGGCCCATCGAAGCGGTCCGGATGGCGGGTCTGGGCGCGATTCGTCGTCACCGTCGTCGCGCGATCCAACAACCAACTGGCGGCAGGAGAGAGGGAGGACGCTCTCGGTCTCCACGGTCTCGCCTCGTCGTTCCCGCTATGTGTTACCGCCACATACCGTGGACCCTGAGAAATGAGCGCGATACGAGATGTTCTGGCAACAGGCGCTTTCAAATTAAGAAAGCCCGGCATGCGCGTCATCTGCGCGCACGACGTCGCCGCCGAATCGGTCCCGAGTTCCTGCGCGAGGCCTCTCTGCAAGCCTTCTGCAAGATCTGGGGGGAAGCCGCTCACTCTCCAGAAGACATGAAGTCTTCCCGGAGACGTACGGAGGACGTAGGCAAGTGGGGGCAGATCTCGCCTCGCATCCAATTCGCGCAGAATGCGCGGTCCTTCATGATCGACGTCGAGGACGACATGCCGAACGGCAGCGATCGCCTCCTTCCTTCGCGATCGGCCTGGCCTGACGGCGTTCACACTCACATACACACTCCAACGCGCCGCATTCATAAACCGCAGCCACGCCTGAAAGCGCGAAGCCGCGACAGCTGACACGGGAAGGATTCGCTGAGCGGTCTCGCCAGTCTCGTGAGACTTAAGCAGCACGGCGACCCAATCATCTGACCCGTATCCGATCGCCAGGAACCGCGACGGGGCGTTCGGATCGATCTGAACCATCTCGTCCCGCTCCTTCAGTTCTTGGTCAGCACGACGGAACCCGTGAACGGGACGGGACAATCAACGCCCGTCACGTCGGCTTGGATGCGTGTCGCCTCGGCGGTGCCGAAGCTCCCGAATGTTCCACGGCATCCCCGAGGCGAGTCGTACTCCCCCTGCGTGCTGATTTGTGCCGGCGGCGTGTTGCCCGGAATCATCGCCGTCGATGCCGTCAAGGTGATCGGCAGCCACGAGTTCTGGGATTGAATCGTCGCCCTGAACGTCTGCAGGTTCGTCTGGGGAACGACCTCGAAGGTCCATATCACCGTACCGCTGACCGGCGATTGCGGTTGCGGTCCGGTCGGATTCGGCTGGATCGTCATCGTGCCGCGCCAGGTTCCGGCCAGAAACGACTGCGGCCCGCTCGGCGCCGTCGGACCTGGTGAACCTCCGCCGCACGCCGACAGCGTCAGCAGTGGCGCAACGACGCACATATTTGCGAATCTGGAGTTCATAAGGCGGCTCCTTCCAGAACGGACCGCTCCTTGAGGCGCGTCTCGAGGCTGAATCGGTCCGCACTCCCGTCGTATCCCCGAACGGCGACGAGTTCCGTTACCCGACGATGGCCGTCGACGCGCGCGATATGTGCAACCAGGTGGATCGCGAGCGCGATGGCTTCACGGGTGCTGCGATGCGGCAAAGCGACGTTGGACGCGAGCACACAATGCGCCAACCGCGTGAACGCCTGCTCTGCGGAGTTCGCATGGATCGTGCTCAGGCTGCCGAGATGTCCGGTGTTCAACGCCTGCAGAAGGT
>DATMJU010000588.1:0-22798 GCA_035553795.1 Vicinamibacterales bacterium | reverse complement strand
GCCCAACGGCCAGCCCATTCGGCGCGTTCATCAATCGCAACCACTTCGCCGCGTGGATGCTGATGGTGGCTGCGCCGGTGGCCGGTTACTGCATCGCGCGCATGCGGACTCACCCGACCCGCCGCGGACGCTGGCGAGAGTCCATCGGCCAGGTCCTGAGTTCGGGAGCGATCTTCACCACGGTCTCGGTGGTGATGATGCTCACGGTGCTGCTGCTCACGCTCTCACGATCCGCCCTGGCGGGGCTTGCCGCGGCCGCGCTGACCGGATGGGTGCTGGGTAAGCCGCGCCTGCAAATCGAACGCACCAGCGTGCCCGCCTTGCTCGGGTTCGTCGGCGCGGTGATGCTGATCGTCGTGACGTTCGTCGACGTGGACAGTTGGGCGTCCCGGCTGGAATCAAGCTTCTCAGGCAATTCGGAATTCGATCGCCTTACGATCTGGCGCGAGTCGTGGCCAATCGCGAGAGACTTCTGGCTGACAGGCACGGGCGCCGGCAGCTACTCGAACGCGATGACGGTCTACCAGCAAACCCGCGTATGGGTGGGCGCCATGCAGAACTGGGCGCACTTCAATAACGCCCACTCGCACTACGTGCAATTGGCGGCAGAGGGTGGAGTGTTGCTGGTGGTGCCGGCCCTCGCCTCGGTCGTCGCGATCGTGACGCTGGGCTGGAGGGCCGTTCGAGCCGATAGAGGGGAAATGTTCTGGGTTCGAATCGGCGCCGCCGCCGGTCTCGTCGGTCTCGCGGCACAGAGCATCTGGGAAGTGGCGCTGATCATGCCCGCCAATGCCGTGCTCGCTGGCATGCTCGCCGGCTTGTTGCTGTACCAGCGTGAAGCAGGCCCGCGACAGGACACCATGACCCCGGCTGCCGTGTCACCGACACCGCCGCCTCGCCCGCGGATGGCCCGTTAGCAATGCTGATCGTCGGACTCAATGCCTATCACGGCGATGTCGCCGCAGCCGTGCTGCACGACGGGCGACTCGTCGCTGCACTCGAGGAAGAACGCTTCGCGCGCACGAAGCACGTCGCCGGCTTCCCCGCCCAGGCCATCACGCGCGGGCTCGCGATGGCCCGCGCCACGCCCGCCGATGTCGATGTGTGGGCGATCGCCCGCGGCCGGCGCGTGCACCTGCTGCAGAAAGCCAGGTTTGCGCTGACGCACCGGCCTGGTGCGGCGCTCGTCGGGCAATACCGCATCACCGCGGGCAAGAGCGGACGCATTCCCTCCGTAATCGCGGAGACGTTCGGCCTTCCGCTCGCGAGCGTCGAACAGCGCGCGCAGTTCATCGAGCACCATCCGGCGCACCTGGCCAGCGCGTACCACACCAGCGGCCTCGAGGACGCGGCCTGCTGCGCGATCGATGGCTTTGGCGACTTCGTCAGCGTCTCGATCGCCGAGGGCAAGGGCGGCCGTATGCATGTCCTCGATCGGGTGTTCTTCCCGCACTCGCTGGGCATGCTGTACCTGGCCATCACCCAGTACCTCGGCTTCAAGAAGTTCGGCGACGAATACAAGGTGATGGGTCTTGCGCCGTACGGCACTGCAACCCACGTGCAGGCAATTCAGAAGCTCGTCACCCTCCGGCGCGGCGGCGGTTTCCAACTCAACCTCGAGTACTTCCGGCACTGGTCCGGCGAGATCACGATGAACTGGGATTCGGGTGAGCCGGCGGTGCCTGACGTCTACACCGATCGCCTGATCGAGCTGCTCGGTCCCGCGCGCGCCGCCGACCAGCCCGTGGAGCATTTGCACGAGAACATCGCGGCCTCGGTGCAGCGCGTGTTCGAGGAAGCGGCCTTCCACGTGCTGCGAGGCGTGCACGCGCGCGTGCCGTCGGAGTCGCTCTGCCTTGCGGGCGGTTGCGCGATGAACAGCGTCGCGAACGGCAAGATCCGCAGTAACACGCCGTTCAGGAATGTCTACATTCAACCGGCGGCCGGCGACAACGGAACCGCGCTCGGCGCGGCGCTGCAGGCCTGGCATACCAGCGGTGAGCGGCCGCTGAGCCCGCGCATGCTGCATTCGTACTGGGGTACCGAGTACGACGATACGGCGATCGCTGCCGTCATTCGTGACCAACGGGTCGTCGAAGAGGGGCGCTGCACGTGGACGACGCTGCCCGACGAGCTCACGCTGTGCCACGCGACGGCGGCGCGCCTCGCCGACGGCAACGTCGTCGGCTGGTTCCAGGGCCGCATGGAATGGGGAGCGCGTGCCCTCGGCAACCGCAGCATTCTCGCCGATCCGCGCCGGCGCGACATGCGCGATGTCATCAACCAGAAGATCAAGTTCCGCGAGCGCTTTCGGCCGTTCGCGCCTTCGGTGCTTGCTGAATCGATCGACGAATACTTCATCGACGCCGTGCACGATCCCTTCATGATCCAGGTCTACCCCGTGCGTCCCGAGAAGCGCGACGTCATTCCGGCGGTCACCCACGTGGATGGCTCCGGCCGCTTGCAGTCGGTGAGTCGAGACAGCAACGCGCACTACTGGGCGCTGATCAACGCGTTCCACCAGGCCACCGGCGTCCCCGTCCTGCTCAACACCTCCTTCAACGAGAACGAGCCTATCGTCGAGCGTCCCGAACAGGCGCTGGATTGCTTCCTTCGCACCGACATGGACGTGCTGGTGATGGGTTCGCATTTGCTGCAGAAGCGTCAATGAACAGGCCGGCTGCTGCCCCGCTGAAGGTCTGCTATTTCAATCGCTCGTATTGGCCGGATACCGGCGCAACCGGCCAGCTGCTGACCGAATTGGCGGAAGACCTGGTGGCGGTCCACGGCATGCAGGTCACCGTCGTGACCGGCTATCCCCTGAGGGCCGATGGTCCGGTCCCGGCCTCGGAAACGCGTAACGGCGTGCGGATCCTGCGAGCCCGTGGCACCACGCTGTCGCAGCGATCGTTCGCAGGCAGAGCCGCGAACTACGTGACGTACTTCCTGTCCGCGCTGTGGACGGCATTCTGGCTGCCAAAGCAGGACGTGACCGTCGCGTTGACCGATCCCCCGATCATTGGTCTCGCCGCACTGGCCGCGCGCCCGCGTCATGGCATGGTCTTCTTCTGCCAGGACATCTTTCCGCAGGTCGCGGGGCTGCTCGAGGATTTCAAGAGCCCGCTCGTCAATGCGATCCTCGAGCGATTGAATCGCTATCTCGTGTCCCGCGCGGCGCGCATCGTCTGCCTCGGCGACACGATGGCCTCGAGGCTGATCGAAGGCAAGGGCGCGGATCGCTCGAAGGTCACGATCATCCACAATTGGGCCGACACCTCCGCGATTGTCCCGTCGGAGAAGACCAACGCGTTTTCGCGTGAGCACCAGCTTGACGACAAGTTCGTGGTGCTGCACGCCGGCAATATCGGCCTTTCGCAGAATCTGGACGTCGTCATTGATGCCGCCTCGTTAATCGCGTCCCGAACCGACATCGTCATCCTGTTCATCGGCGACGGCAATCGGCGAGGCGCGCTTGAAGACGCGGTGAAAGCGCGAGGCCTGGCGAACGTGCGGTTCCTCCCGTTCCAGCCGCGCGAATCACTGCGGTGGACCTACGCCTCGAGCGATGTCTGCCTGGTGTCGCTGAAGCCCGGGCTCGCCGGCTACATCGTCCCGAGCAAGCTGTATCCGATCCTCGCGGCTGGCCGCCCGTACATCGCCGCTGTGGAAACCCTGACCGAAGTCGCGGCGCTGACCGAACGTCACAAGTGTGGCGTGCTGACGCCCCCCGGCGATGCCGCGGCGCTCGCCAATGCGATCGTGCGAATGGCCGATCAGCCGCATGAGCGGCTGACGATGGGACAGCGCGCCCGG
This sequence comes from Vicinamibacterales bacterium, assembly GCA_035553795.1. Classification (GTDB taxonomy): domain Bacteria; phylum Acidobacteriota; class Vicinamibacteria; order Vicinamibacterales; family UBA2999; genus 12-FULL-67-14b. Next base: position 18,985 of record DATMJU010000588.1, on the reverse strand, counting down.
GTGGCCGCGGAACTGTTCACGCGCGACCAGCAGGGCGCCGCTCACGCCCAGGTTATCGAGGAGGTGGCAGGCGCATGAAGCGGCTGTTTGACGTCCTGGTTTCCGGGGCGGGCCTCATCGTGTTTTCGCCCGCCGCTTTGCTCATCGCGATCGCCATCAAGCTCGAAGATGGGGGCCCGGTGTTCTTCACCCAGGAACGCGTCGGCAAGGACTGCCACGTGTTCACCGCCTTCAAGTTCCGCTCGATGATTGTCGATGCCGAACGCGGAGTCGGCGCGATCCAGGCGACCGCCCATGACCCGCGGGTGACGCGCGTCGGGCGCCTGCTACGGGCAACCGCGTTCGACGAGCTGCCGCAACTCTGGAACATCTTTCGAGGCGACATGAGCGTGGTCGGGCCGCGGCCGTTGCGGCCGGGAGAGGCCGATACCACCGCCGATGGCCGCCACATGCTGCTGGCAGAGATACCTGGCTACACGGAGCGGCACAAAGTGCGGCCCGGCCTGACCGGCATCGCGCAGATCTACGCCCCGCGAGATTTGCCGCGGACCGGAAAATTTCGCTACGACCTCCTCTATCAACGGCGCGCGTCGTTCTGGCTGGACCTGCGGCTGATCCTGACCTCGTTCTGGATCACGGCGCGCGGTCGCTGGGAAGATCGTGGCCGGAAGATCTAGATGCGCTGCCCTAAGGACCTATAATCGAGACGAACATGCTGGATGTAGCGATCATCGGCGGCGGCCCGGGCGGGCTGTCGACAGCGCGGCGCCTATCGGCTGGCGGATGGTCGGTGTCCGTGTTCGAGGAGCACGAGCAGATCGGCTCGCCGGTTCACTGCACCGGCGTACTGGCCGAGGACGTCATCGCCTCCATGGATCTGCCGGCTGAATCCGTGTTGAACCCGCTCGAGACCGTCCGCTTCGTCGCGCCCGCGGGACATTCGTTTGACTACACCACCACGACGATTGAAGCGGTCGTGATTGATCGCCTGGCATTTGACTCGGCGCTCGCCGAACGGGCCAGCGCCGCTGGCGCCACCATCGTCCGTGGACGAAGGGTGATCGGTATTGAGCCGTTGCCGGACGGCGTCGAGATCACGTTCGCGGATGGCTCGGATCCGGCGCGTGCACGTGCCGTAGTTCTTGCCTGCGGCGCCAACTACGTGTTCCAGAAACGATTGGGCCTGGGAATGCCGTCCACGTTTCTGCAGTCAGCGCAACTCGAGCTGCCGGCCGAACGCATCGGCGACGTGGAGATTCATTTCGGATCCGAAATCGCACCGAAGGGCTTCGCGTGGGCAGTGCCCGTCAGGCGGCCCTCGGGCACCTTCGCCCGCATCGGCGTGATGGCCGAAGGCGATGCCGGAGCCTATTTTTCGAGAATGCTCGAGCGGGTGCGCGAGCGCTGGGGAGTGAGCCTGCCGGATGCGGCGGCGCCGCGCCGGCGCATGCTGCCGCTTGGCAGCGTCAAGCGAAGCTACGCGGATCGCGTGCTGGCGGTGGGTGATGCTGCGGGGTTGGTGAAGCCGACGACCGGAGGCGGGATCTATTACAGCGTCGTCAGCGGTGAGATCGCCGCTGAGGTGCTGGCGTCCCGGCTGGCCGTGAACGATTTATCAGCCGGAGCGATGAAGGAATACGAGTTGCGCTGGCGCGGGCGCTTTCAGTCTGAATTCACCGCCCAGCTGGCCTTGCGTTACGTCGCACAGCGCATGCGCGACGCCGACATCGACGCGCTGTTCACTCTTGCGGCCACTGACGGTATCTTGCCCCTGGTGCGCAAGACCGCGCGCTTCAACCGGCACCGCGACTTCATTCTCGCGCTGCTGCGCCATCAGCCGGCGCGTCGCGCGCTATTCGGTCGTCTCGCCAGCTCGATGTAGTTACTCGCGGCCGAGCATCCGCCGCACCAGGTACAGCGACAGGATCCCTTCGGCGACGGCGCGCTGCATCGCGTAGAACAGGCCTGCTGTTCCATCGAGAATCCCGCCGCGGACGATGTAGCAGTACACGAACATGGCGGGCGGCGCGATCACGATCAGCTTTCGCACCTGGTCGACAAGCCCAACGGAGGCGCCAGGCCGTGACAGTTTCTCCGCCTCGAGAGCCATGTAACGCGATTGCGAGGCGAGCCAGTGTGCGAGCGGCTTGCGGTCATCGTGATAGATCCGCGCGGCAAGCGTGCCCACTGCGCCGTTCAAGCGAATGCGCTGGGTGTGGCCGTCCTGCTCATAGCGGCCGCGTTGGCGCCGATACAGCACGGCGACCGGCGGATATGCGGCGCCGCGTAACGGCCGGCCGTCGATGCAATATTCAAACGATGCCCAATACCCTGCCGTTGCGGCATCCGGTCGAAGCGCCTTGATCTCGGCCGCGAGCGCATCGCTCACGATGAAGTCCGCGTCGAGCGCGAGCACCCATTCAGACTGAATGCCGGCCTGTTCGAGGCCAAAGTTCCACTGCTCCGCGTGGGTCGTGAACCGGCGCGTCACAACACGGACATTCGGGAAGCCGGCAGCGATGTCCCTCGTCGCATCGGCACTCTCGCTGTCGACAACGACAATCGACGGCAGCCACTGCAGCCGCTCGAGCGTGCGCCCAATGTTCGGCGCTTCGTCGCGCGTCAGGATGAGGCCCGTGATGTCATTCATGCGCGCGGCACCTGCATCAGCGACGCGTACAGGTCTTCCATTTGTTTCGCGACCACCGGCCACGCGTAGTGCTCGCGCGCGGCGCGCGCGCCGCGCTGCCCCATCTGCGCTCGCAACGACGGGTCCTGGAGCAGGCGCTCGACCGCGAACGCGACGGAGGTCGAGCTACCCTCCACCGTAAGACCCGCGCCGGTGGAATCCACCACGTCTGCCAGACCGACGTCGCGCGAGACGACCACCGGGCACGCTTCGGCCATGGCTTCGATCACGACGTTGCCAAAGTTCTCGGAGTACGACGGCAGTACCATTGCGCGCGCGTGGCGCAACAACGCTCCCTTATCTGCGCCATTCACTGGCCCGGTGAACGTGATGCGATCCCGAACCCCAAGACGATCGGCGATGCCTTCCAGGACCGGCGTGTATTGCTCATCGTCATTGCCCGCAATCACCAGGCGCGCGCTGACGTGAGGGAGCGCGGCAATCAGCCGATCGAGCCCTTTCTTCCAACTGATGCGGCCAAGAAACAGCACGTACGGTTCACTGCCGACGATCGACTGGATGGATTCAGAGACCGTGCCACTGGGGGCTTCGAGGCTGACGCCATTGGGAATCTCTCGCATCGGCGGCAGCGTGAAGCCAAACACCGCGGCTTCATCCGCCTCTCGCTGGCTCGTGATGTGCAGCGCCGCTGCGCCCTCCAGGTTGTGGCGCTCGATCGCCGCGATCCACAGTCCCTTCAGCAGCGGGCTTTGCCGGCTGACGAGGTCTCGCTCGAGCATGCCCCGCGGCGACACCACGTACGGGACACCGGCCCGGCGCGCAGCCCTGGCAGCGGCCCACAACGGCCACAAGAAGATCGCGTGCGTGTGAACGACGTCGAAACTCGCGACGTGCTTCGCCAGGGCCGCGGCCAGATCAGGCGCCCAGTAGATTCGCCTGAACGTCGGAGAGCGGAAGTACCAGACCTTGACGCCGTCGACGTCCACGGGCTCGCCGTGCGGCACGTCCGAGTCGGTGGCGCCGTTCACACTCGTCGTATAGACGTGCACCTCGTGCCCGCGTTCAACGAGCGCGCGGCACAAGCCGTGCACCGAGACGATCGTGCCGCCGTAGCGCACCGCCGGCAAGTACGACGCGGCGACGTGAAGCAGCTTCACCGGGTTGCGACGGCGCGTTGTCGTGTCAGCTTGATGGCGATGAACCATGCCACGAGGGCATAACTCATCAGCACGAGCTCCAGCATCGATCGCATGCCCGACACCAGGACCATCACCGCCAATCCGTAGACGATTGGATTGGTCCTGAATTCTGGCGTCTCACGGAGAACGTTGGCCGTCCTCGCCAGCCGGCCATGCAGCCACCCGCCAAAGACGACCGCGAACCAGCCAAAACTCAGGTACCACTCGCCGATGATCGACGTCGAAAGGCTGACGCCCTTCATGCCGACGATGGTCGGCAAATCGAAGCCGGGATCGAGCGGCTTGCCGGGCCAGAACACGCGCGGCACCGGACGCACGATGGTGAACCACAGCTGCTGAAACCCGACGTGCGGGTGCTCAGACGGTACAAGCTGGATCACCTGCGACAGGCGGAGAAAGTTGTCGTCGACGTGCAAATAGTCGTATTCGGCCTCACCTCCACGAAACGCGAACTCGTCGTAACCGGTGGTGCGGATATTGAGCATGAACTGCATGCCCGCCAGCAGGCCCAGCGCCGCGACAGCCGCCAGCGTCAGCCTCCTCACGTTCAGGGTCTTCTGTGACTGAATCCAGACGAGAATCGCGGCACCCACCGTCACGCCGATGATGCGGCGGCCGCCGCCCTGGGAGAGGAACGCGATCATGATGCCGGACAGCAAAATCGAGAACCATGCCTGTGCGGTAAACCCCCGGCGGGCGATCAACAACGCCGTCAGGCTGGGCAGCACGTATCCGAAATATTGCATCTGGTCGAGGAACGCGTCCCAGCCGCCAAGCTGGCCGCGGCCCCATGGCGCTGCCCACCGCTGTTCACCGAGGTACGAGAACATCACCGGAATGTCGAAACCGGTCGCGAATGCGTAGTTGAACATCCCGAGCACGAAACAGACGGGCACCAGGCGGCCGACGGTTCTCGTGTCCATGTCGCGCGCCGCAATTTCGGCGAGGACCTTCGGAATCGGCCATGCTTTGCCGGCCACGCCGGCCCACATGCAGGCGGCCGAGACACCGATGGCGAGGAAGGCATCGCGAATCGCCGCGTCCGTCGTGTCGCTCAGATCGTACGCGCCCTGGATCAGATCCAGCAGCAACCAGAACACGAACCCGAACGCGACGAGGTTCTCGCAGTTGAGCAATGACTGCGAGCGGCGAACCGCGCGCGTCACCGGCACCAGCATGATGCCGGCTGTCAGGAGCAGCGCCGGCAGCACCAGGGCCCCTTGCTCGGATGGATTCGCCGGAAAGATGGCGATCGCCATCAACAATGTCACTGCGGTCGCGGCGAAGCCGATACCTGCTTCAGACCTGCCGCCAATCGGTTCAGCCATGTACTCCTCGACCTGCTCCTATCACTGCCGCCGACGGCCGCGGCGCCGTGTCGCGCATCCGGCGCAGCCATGATTCGAGCGCGTGCACGCACCACTTGCGATACCACGTTCGCAGCGGCACCGGGGTTCGCGCGTCCGTCTCGTCAAACACACCCTGCCACGTGCCGGACAGCCAGCTCTCGACCGGAAACATGAAGCCGCGCTTCGGTTGTGACGCCACCCACGCTGGAATCTCCGGCACCGCGCTCACCAGCAGGGACTTCGAAGCGCTGAGACGCTCCCCTGCCGGAATGGCCGTCACCGTCTCGACAAACCGCGAGTCCAGGTACGGCAGACGAACTTCCACGCCGTGCGCCATGCTCATCGCGTCGGCGTCGCGCAGCAGTTGGTTGCGCATGTAGCGCGTCATCTCGAGACGGCAGACCGCATCCTCCGGCGTCGGATCCTGTTCGGCGGTCTCGACGTCCTGAGTGGCAATCGTCCCACCCGGCACGAGGTGCTGCGTGAGCGTGCGAGCCTCAGCTCGGGTGAAGATGCCGCGAAAAGCCTCGTATGACGCTGACAGCGCCGGGGGTCGTCCCAGGAGATCACCGATGCGCCGCCAGCGTGGGTCGGGCATGGCCTCGAGAACCTTGCCAGTCACTCGCCGGAGGGCGCCCGCAGACGCCAGCCGACGGTTCCACGCCGTGAATGTCGCCACCGCTCGCACCGACGGATAGCCGCCAAACAGTTCGTCCGCCCCGACGCCAGACAGCATGACCTTCATGCCGTGGGACTGCGCCAGCTTCGACACGGCCAGGGTGTTCATGCCGTCAATGCTTGGCTGATCCATGACGCGGATATACTCATCGAACAGCGGCCTCGCCGAACCTGCACTGACCTCGCAGACGTCGTGGCGCACGCCGAAGTGGTCAGCCGTGCGCCGGGCGAGCTGCACTTCGTTCGCGTCAGTATCGGGCAGTGCCATCGTCATGGCCCGCGTCTCGATGCCGTCGAGACGGGACGCGATGGCGAGCAGCGCCGTCGAATCGACGCCGCCGCTCAGGAAGATTCCCACCGGCACGTCGCCCACGAAGTGATGCTGGACGCTGTCGATCAGCGCATCGCGCGTGCGGGCGGGCGCGTCATCCGGCGTGATCGCCGGCTCAAACGAGAGATCAAAGTAGGGCCGGCGCTGCAGCTCGCCGGCGCTCCAGATTGCAAGATGCCCGGCTTCGAGGCAGCGCGCGCCCGCCAGCAGGGTCATCGGCTCCGGCACCGAACCCGCGCGGAGATATTCGTAAACGGCGGTCGCATCGACGGCCTGCGGCACCAGCCCGGACGCGCACAAGGCACGCAATTCGGACGCGAAGACCAGGCGCTCGCGATCGTGAGAGTAGTAGAGCGGCTTGATGCCAAAGCGGTCGCGGGCCAGCAGGCACAGCTGGGCGCGCTCGTCCCAGAGCGCGAATGCAAACATGCCGCGCAGCCGCTCGACGCATCGCTCCCCGAATGCGTCATACGCGCGCAGGATGACCTCGGTGTCCGCACCGCTCTGGAACACGGCCCCGCGCGCCTCGAGTTCTCGCCGGAGTTCCATGAAGTTGTAGATCTCGCCGTTGAACGTGATCGTCAGGCGCCCGTCGTCGATCGACATCGGCTGCCGGCCGGCCGGTGACGGGTCGATGATCGCGAGGCGCCGGTGCGTGAACACGGCGGACTCGCGACGCGAGATCCACGCGCCTCGTCCGTCCGGTCCACGATGCGCGAGCGCCGCCTCCATCAGGCCGGCACGGTCGGCCAGGCCAGATGCGCCGCCGTTGGCGGTCAGGATGCCTGCGATGCCACACATGACGTGTTGGTCCGGCGATCCACGTACCAGCGCCGCTTGCCGGCGCGTGTCGGCTCCAGGTCCTCGACATAACGGAAGGTCGCCGAGCTCAACGCTGAATGCACCTGGCCAAGACGGCGCCGGATGCGGTCCTCCATCTCGACGCGCGCGGCCTCGTTGGACACCAATCGGATCTCGATACCGGTATCCGACAGCACCATCTGGATACCGTGGACGGCCGGTTCCTGGTGCACGCAGTGGAACACGGCCACGCTGTGCACGTACTCGCCGGGTGAGACCTCGATGACGTCGTTGATGCGGCCCGCCATGACGTCAAAGGCGTGCACGTGGCCGTTCGACAGGCGATGCACGCCGCTCGCCGCGTCACCGACGCGATAGCGGATCAGTGGCAGGTAACGGTCATACAGGGTGGTTACCAGTAGCGGCTCGACCCCGGCGTCACCGGCTTCCGGTGGCAGGGCCTCGACGTAGTTCAAGTCGCCATAGACCTCGAACGGGGCGCTGCCGCGCTTGAACGCCACCTGGCCAAATTCCGCGCCGCCGTACTCCTGCACGACCGGACAGCCAAACAGGTCTTCGAGCCGCGCGATCGTATCGCTGTGCGGCGGTGCTTCCGCGGTCGACAGCACAAACTGCATGCCCAGTGCGCGGAAGCGATCACGATAGCCAGCGGTGTAACGCGCAAAGAGATCGAGCGCCGACCCGTAGCTGATCAGGCCGATGGGGCGGAACCTGATCAGCGCTTCGGCATAGGCCTCGCACGAACGGCGATCCAGGCGGTACGCATCGACGCGCTGGTAACCGAGGAACGCATCCGTCAACTTCCTCTTGGCGTGATTGATCCGGCCGCGCCACCCGGTTCCGAGCAGGTGGCCGTGCCCCCAGATCAAGAACAACCGCGACGACTGCGTGTAGCCAAACGACTGCCACTCGGCCAGCTTGACGATACGCATCAAGTCGCGCTCGGCCTGGTTCATCCCGATCTTGAGCGGTTCGCCCGTCGAGCCTGCGGTCTTCATGAACGACTGCGGAGCACCGGAGTCGCGGAGAAACTCCGACGCGCGCTCCTGGAGAATGCGCCTGGTCAGCACGGGAATGCCGTGCAGGTCGGACCACGACCGAATCGACTGCGGGGCCCGGCCGTCGCGCACGAGGCTGCGATAGTACGGAACGTCACGCACCGCCTCAACCCACGTCGACTGCAGTGCCGTCAGTTGTTTGGCGACCGTCGTGTCAGGCCTCTCGCTTGCGAGCGAGCGGCGCCGTGCTTCGGCTTGCTTGAAGTGAAACCCCACCCGCCGTGCCAACAGCGACGTCATGCGCGTTTGGCAGCCGCGTGACGCTCGATGTGGCCGAGCCAGCCAGGCGCCGGGGCGAAGTTGAAGTTGATCGGCGAGTCAATCAGCCGCTGGCGCACGCCGTCGACAGTGATCGCCAGGTCGCTCAACGCAAATGCGCCCCATTCATCACCGAGGAACTCATCTCGCCTGGCGAGCATCGGGATGCGGGCAGGATCGAATCCCATCATCCAGGCCAGGCTGGTATCGATCGCAAACGGATCGCGGCCGGCGATCAGCATGTCAGTGTCACGCGGCCGGGCCTTGAGCGGACCATCGCCTTCTCCACTCACCAGCCCATCGACGATGGTCACCGATGCGCGCTGCGGAGTGGGCTGGAGCTGTCCCTGCCGATCCGCGCGCTGCAGCACGAGATTCAGGTCGTAGATCATCCGCCACACGGTCTGGTTGCCGTGCCAGCTGCCGCCCACGACGTAAAAGTCTGACGGCATCGAGCTTTTCGACGATCGCCGGCGGACCGCGTTGTTGACCTGCTTGACCAGTCTCCAGCCTGGACGGAGAACGTCATACGCCGCGGTGCCGCGCACCAGCTGGTACAGGTTGTTCTGCACCCAGTACAACCAGCGGCCCTCATCCGAATACTCATCACCGCCCCAACGCGGTGAGCCGCGGCGGAAGTGAGGCAGGTAGGACTTGTCCCCGTTGATGCCGACAAGGTTCTTCAGCGCTCCGGTCAGTCCCGACTTCGAGTGCGCCTTCCACTTGGGCAGGTTGACGATCAGATCGGCATCGAGCACGGACTGGCAGACCAGGTAGCGATGGTCACCTGGGCGATGCCCTCCGCGCGTCAGCGAGGTGTCGTGATCGTGAATCGAGAAGTTGTCCGCCTGGTCGGCGATTGGCTCGAGATGGCTCTCGCTCTTGAGCTGCACTTCGCGGTAGCCCGCTGGATCGCCGTGCAGCGCGTCGGCGTCCTCGACCAGCGCTTCGCCTTCCTGCTTGAACACAATGTTGCGCAGGTCGCGGAATGCGAGACGCCCCGCAAACTGCGCCTCTAGCGGACCGATCCACTGACGCAACCCGGACTGCTCGCACAGCAGCGGCCAGTCTGCGCGCTGTTCGAGGCAATCGCCCACCGTCACCTTCTCGACAGTTGGAAACTGCTCGAACGTCGCGCGCACCGTTTCGACGATAACGCGCGCGTCTGTCACGAGGGCCACGATCGGGTAGGCCGGATCGAACTCGTGCATCACCCAGTTCGGCTTGATGACCACCTGCTTCGGGGACAAATGTCCGGCCCAGCGGCGCAACTCCTCGCGCACCAGCGCGCCGACCCTCGCGGCCGCCTTGGTGTGGCACGAGACGAGGGGATCCGTCATGCCCTGCCGTTGAGCACGCTGATGAAACACGCGTGCAGGCGCTCTGCCCACGCTTCCGCGGAGAACGGGTGCGCGAGATTCCGGCTGCGGTGTCCAAACACCCGGAGCCGGTGGTGGTTCTTGTGCATCCACTCGAGGGCATTGGCGAGCGCCACCGCGTCTCCTGGTGGAACCGTCATGCCGTTATAGAAGGACCGCAGCAGGTCCACTGCCGCGCCGCACACCTCCGAACATACGAGCGGCAATCCGGTGGCCGCGGCCTCGCCGATCGCGACGCCCCATGGCTCTTCGAGGCTCGGCATCACGAACACGCCGTGCTCGGCAAACAGTTCGGGCAGCGCGCTCGGCTGCACGTAGCCGAGATCTTTGACGCCCTCCTGCTGGAGCAACCGCGCTTCCGGGCCGGTCCCGCAGCAGTGCAGCGGCCACGGGTCATCGACACGCGACCGGTACCGCTGGTACGCGTCCATCAGGTATGCAAGGCCCTTCTCCGGAACATAGCGGCCAGCAAACAGGAACTGGCGCGGCCACTCCGGAAGCGCGTCGAGCCGGGAGCCGCCGCGGTCGGCGAAGGCGCTGAAATCAAAACCGTAGAGGCCCGTGACGATCTTGCCAGGAGCGGCATCCAGCCGCTTGGCAAAGTCCGCGCTCTTCGTGCCCGCAACGACAATCTTTTCCATGCGCCCCATGAAGGGCTTCAGGCGGATCTGATTGACGCGCTGCTGCCACGATCCCGTCCATGGGGTATCCATGCCGAGCACGAACTTCGCCCGTCGCAGGGCCGGCTCGAAGGCCAGCTGCCGATACTGCGGATAGAACCAGCCGCAGAGAAACACGACGTCGGGCTCGAGCGCGATGACCTTGGCGGTGATATCGGGGTTGGCGGCGCTCGCGATCAGACGTTCGTTCGGCACGCCGCGCAGCAGTTCCTCCTGGAACGGCAGATCGTTGAAATTCAGGTGGAACACATGCAGCTGCATGTCCGGCACCTGGTTCAGGGCGCGCAGGCAGGCGGCCACGTAGCCCTGCATGCCCGACCAGCAGATCACTGCCTTCATGATGCGTGCGCCGAACTCTCTCCCGCTCGTTCCACGTGCGTCTCCCACCCTTGCGGCGGCAGGAAGTCGTGGCGAAGCGAATACGAGGTCAATGAGTTGGTAACGCCGTCAACCGTCACCGGCAATGAGTCGAGCGCAAACGATCCCCAGCCGAGGCCCTTGTAGCGCGCCCGTTCGCTCAGCAACGGCATGCGCGCCGGATCGAAGCCCATGAACCACGCCAGCGTCGCATCAATCGCGAACGGATCCTTGCCAAACACCAGCCAGTCCATCACTCGTGGTTGCGGGAACAGCGGGCCATCACCTTCACCGCAGATCAGGCCGTCGACGATGGAAAAGGCGTGACGCTGGACGTTCGGTTGCAGCACGCCGTCGCGGTCGACACGCTGCAGGACCATGTTGAGGTCGTAGATCATCCGCCAGATCGTCTGGTTGCCGTACCAGCTGCCGCCGCCGACGTAGAAATCCGCCGGCGGGCCTTGGCGGCCGCGCAACATGGCGCTGCGCATGGCCTTGTAGGCCAGCCATGCCGGCCGCACCGTTCGATAGGCCCATCGGGTGTCGCGGAGGAACTCGCGGAGCGTGTTTTGGGTCCAGAACGTGAAACGGCCGCTGTCCCAGTACTCGTCTCCACCCCACTTCGGCGCGCCCTTGCTGAAGTGCGGCAAGTACGCCTTGTCGCCGTTAATCCCGACCAGGTTCTTCAGAGCGCCGGTCAATCCCGTCTTCGAATGTGTCTTCCATTTCGGAAGATTGAGGATCAGGTCGGCGTCGAGGAACGACCGGCTGACAAAATAGCGATGGTCGCCCTTGCGATGGTTCTCGCGGGTCTTGTCGCGATCGTGATCGTGAATGGCGAATCGATCCGCGCGGTCGGAGATGTCGTCGAGGTGACTCTCGGCGCCAAGCTTCACCTCGACATAGCCGAGCGGATCGCCATGGGGCGCCTCGTCGATCATCACCAGCCGGCCGTCGCGGTAGGTGTAGACGTCACGGCGCAGATCGCGCCACGCCAGCCGGCTGCCAAACTCCCGGTTCAATTCCGCCATCAGCGGCACCAGCCCAGACTGCTCGCACAGCAGCGGCCAGTCGGCGCGCTGCAGCGGGCAGTCGCCAACGGTGATCTGCGCTCGCGCGAACAGCCGCGCGGCGGCACGGACCGTCGCCGCGATGACCCGCGCGTCGGTCACCAGCGCGGCGATCGGATACGCCGGATCCGTTTCGTGCAGCACCCAGTTGGGCTTGATGACCACGTGGCGCGGTGACAGGTGCCCGCACGCCGCTCCGAGTTCCGCCGTGACCAGGGTCTCGATGCGCGCGGCCGCGTGAGTGTGGCAGATCACCGCGCTGGCGGTGGCCGTGCTGCTCGAAGGCCCGCTCAATGGTTCCATCCAGACCGCGCGCGCGTGGAGACCAGGTCGAGCACCGTGTCGGTTTCGGTGTCAAATAGCGGCGCGCCTTTCAGGAACTGGTGGGGCTCCACGCCCTGCCCGAAGGTGTTCACTTCGATGAGGCACGGCGAGCCGGTTTCCAGCACCGCGATATCGCAAGACAGGACGTCGAAATACGGCAACCGCGCATGCACCGCGAGCGCCAGCTCGCGCACGCTCCCGAACGACACCACGTCGCCGGTGAATGGGACGCCGGTCAGGGGATGGGTGGTGAACTTGCGGAACAACACATCGCACGCAAATCCCTTGAGGGCGCCGGACCGGATGTCCACGCCGCTCAGCAGCCCGCCCGCATGGCCGTTGTCGACGTGGCTGCCGTTGCCCATGCGCAGCGTCACCGCAATCGCCCGCAGCGAGTCGTCCAGCCGGCGGGTAATGACGCGAATGGTATTCAGCGAAGCGGGATGGAATGCCGCCAGCGACGCGTGCTGTTGCACCGCTTCCTGGATCACGAAGTCCTGAACGTAGATCTTCTCGATGTCCCTGAGCGACAGCGCGGTGGAGCCGAGCATGAACTGGCCGCGGTCGAACTCGACACGAGCCACGTTGTTGCCGCTGCCGGTCCCTGAAATCGCCGGTTTGAGAAAGTGCGCGCCTCGACGCTCCGACAGATGCGCCGGAACAGCGTCGCGACGAATTGGCCGGTAGGCCTCGTCGAAGTAGGCCCCGAACACGTTGCGAAGAACGGTTCGCGGCCGCGGCAGCTCGGCAAACACGCGATCCATCTGGTTCTTGTCGTGGTACGCCGCGGAGACATCGCGCCGGCATAGGAACGGTTCCAGGCGCGTGCGGAAGGTCTCCTCGGGCACGTAGCGGGGATCGACAGTGCCGTTGAGCGCCTTGAACAGCCGGTACCAATCCAGGTTGATGTAGCCGATCCCGTAACCCGACCAATACCGGCGAATCTCCTGCCGCTCGCGCGCGTCGAGACGCACCGACCGGCCATTCTCAGCGTGCTTCAACAGCGTCGCGAGCCGGCCGCGATACTCCCACCAGTAGCGCACCAGTTCAGCCTGCTGCAGCGTGCGGCGAACCAGCGTGTCCTGGTGCCGGCGAGGAAGTTCAGGACGTGTCATCAAACGGTCACGCGCGCGCCGTCGCTTCGACGAACACGCTGTCAGCAATACCGATCAGCGGCCGGAAGCGCCGGCTGATGGCTTTCAGGAACTCAGAGGCGTGGAGGACGCGACGCAGCGACGGAGTCATCAATGGTTCATCGGCGCGCTGCAACCCAATACCGAAGTATCCATCAACCTCGAAACGAACGGGCCCGATATGGCGCGAGAACGTACTGGCAAGCGCCGCGAGGGTCCAATAGCGCACTTCGAAACCTGTCGCGTCACGAAACGACCGTCGCGCCTGGTGGTAGAGGCAACGAATGCCGAATCGCGTCGGCATCTGCACGCGTGCGATGCCGCGCGGTTTGAGCACCCTGCCCATCTCTCCAATCGCCATCGTCGCATCGTCGAACGAGAAATGCTGCAGCACGCTATACGAATAAGTCACGTCCACCGCGTCGGCCGGCAGCGGAAGGTAGCGGGCATCCGCGACCACATAGCGATTCGGCAGGTTCAATTGACGCGCGACACGACGCGCGGCCATCACCGCGCCGAGTGACGGGTCAACGCCGAGCACCTCGTATCCGAGGCGGCTTGCCGCAATCGACCAGCGGCCCCAACTGCATCCGACATCCACAAGACGCCTTCCGCTTCCAGGAGGCAACGCCAAATCCGGAATCGGATAGGCGCTCAAGCTGCCGATCAGGTGCCGGTACATCAATCCGTTCGTCGCCGCGATCAGGTAGGCCACCACCGGATCGATCGCGCTGCCGGCAGCGGCGAGATCGAGGACACCGCGCTTCTCGTCCTCGCTGATGCCCAGGGACTCGAGATACAGTTCCGGCGCTCGCTGGTCGATGCCGGCGCCGCGCGCGCGCTGCAAAGACGCGTCAGCCAGGACGATCGTCGACGGCACATCGGGACGCAACATGACGGGCACGCCATCAACGACTGGATAGCGGTGGCCGTTGGCGCAGACCAGTTCAGCGGAGTCCGCGGTCAGCGACGTGTGGTCCACGGGACATGCAAGGTTCGCCGTAAACCAGGAATCGAGCGGCATCAGGATTCTTCGAGCGACATGAGTGACCGGCCAAGCGCCTCAAGCCCTTGCCCGATCTCGATCCCTGAAGCTCTGGAAAACGCAGTGAGCAGCCGCGGTTCCGCGATCACACGACGCACGGCGGCCGCAATACTCCCGGCGGTGACGTCCTGCAAGAGTATGCCGTTCACACCATCCGAGACGACTCGGCCGCAGGACGGCGAAGCGATGATCGGCAGCTTCCAGCCCTGCGCCTCGACCTGCGCCATGCCGAATCCGTCAGAGTGCGAAGGGAAGATCAAGACGTCTGCTGTCCGGTAGTGGTTCATCACGTCGCTGCGCGACACGGCACCGATCCACTGGATTCTTGGATCGTTTGCGAACTCCGCGGGAATGCGCACTGAGCGCTCGCCGACGATCGTTACCGTGATCGGCGCATCCGCAAGTAACGACGTGGCCTCGAGTAGCGGCTTGATGCCTTTGGCGACCGTGGCCTGCCCCACAAAGAGCAGCCGCAGCGGCCGGTCGATCGTAAAGCGCTCGGGATACTCGTGGCTGGGCGCCTCAGCGCCGTCGGGTTCGTACGCGAGTGGTGCGATGGTCAATTTCGAGGATGGCACGCCCGCCCGCTCGAGACACTGCCGCGACCACTCCGAGTTCACGACGATGTGATCGGCCAGGGCGCATTCTTCCCGCCACTGCTCCAGGTAGGCAGCCGGAGGAGGCGTGGGTGGCGGACCGAACTCGGGCGCGCTCCGCGCCGTGTCCGCGACGATCTCGAAATGGCGCGCGCCGGGATCGATCTGCCCGAGGATGCAGCGCGAGCCTTTGCTCTTCGCGGCCTTGAATATCTGGAGCGCGGCATAACTGTTGGCAAAGACGATCGGTCGGACGACCGCCGCATCAGCAAGGCGTTTCGCCGCGCCGGCCTGAAACCAGTCATTGCGGGTCATGAACAAATCCCAGCCGCGCAGGCCTTGTGCGTTCCACAGCAGTTCGTGACCGATGAGCGACCACGTCAAGTCCATGGTCATGCCGTCAAGCTCGGCGTGATACCGCTCGCGCAACCGCCGTGCCCTGTCTCCGGGCAGCGCGTGCAGCGGAGACCCGGGCGGCATCCAGGCGTCGGTAATCAACCGCGCGAGACGCCCCTGCCGGTGCAACGCTCGAGGCACGGCGTAATGTTCGCGCGCGCCAAGCTGGCAGCAGACCCATCGTGCCTGCGGTCTATCCGTGAGCACGGGCAATTGCCGGATCCATGGGCGGCGCGGGCACCGGCCGGCGCCGCAACGCGAGATACGACCGCACGACTGCGGAGGGGACCGGTTGACGCTCGTGTCGATGACGCCACAACCGCGAAGGGATGGCGGCCAGCCCCGCGAGGATGCCGCGCCTGCGCCCATGCCGGAGCAACCATTGAATGCGGTTTGCGCACTGACCGGCGCCAATGCTCCACAGATGCACGGGGTAGCGGAGAAATGCCAGCAGCGCGAGGTTCGCGATGCTGGCCGAAGTGACCTCGGGGTCGCTGTGCCGCGCCAGGTCGGTGTCGTGAAACACGCGCAGCCACGGCGTGCCGAGGATCTTGCCGCCGCGCGCATGAAGCCGGATCGCGAAGTCCACTTCCTCCATGTTGTACGCGTCCGGCAGGGGTACGTATCCGCCGACTTCCAAGTAGCGCTCGCGGCGGTAGGCGCAACCACCGCCGCTGAAGTCCGCAGCCCACTCCCCTTCCGCGAGCGCGGGGGCGATGGCCTGGTGCACGTGAAACACTCGGCCGGCAAGAACCCATGCGTCTGGAAATTTCTCGAACAGGGCCGTCACACGCTGAAAGAAATCCGGGTCCATCGGATACGAGTCATCGTCAAAGCTCGCGATCAACGGCTGCGTCGCGGCCTTCACCATCAGGTTCCGCGCACCGCCCGGCCCGACGTGACCTGCGCTCACGATGACCTTCGCACTTGGAACATGCGCATGCACCAACGCGGCCAGCTCGTCACCACCACCGTCGACGTGGACGATCAGTTCAGCCGGCGGAGGCATGCAGCCAGCGATCGTGTCCAAAGTGCGCAACGTCGCTTCGCGGCGGCGGTATGCGGTGACGATTGCGGTGACCGGCGCGCTCATGATGTCAGTGGATCGACCAGCCGGTCCGGCCGGTAAAGTCCGACGGCTCCCGCAACGCCACGAGTTCGTGCGCGCCGGGCTCCGCAAACGACGCATCAACTCGACGAAGCGACCGTGTGTGACCCGCGACAAAGGTCTGGAAGCCCGATTGCCGCAGCAACCCGATCACGTCGCCCATGCCGTGGCCATTCCGGCGGCAGTGCTCGTCGATCAACTCGCAGTTCACACAGGCGGTTCGAGCGAGCGCCAGCTGTGCGCCCCTGAGCACACTGAGTTCGAAGCCCTCGACATCGATCTTCAAGAAGGCGATCGGCCCATCCGGAAGTTCAGCGTCGAGCGTGGAACACGGCACTTCAATCGCTCCGGACTGAGTGACGCGGTTCATGTCATCTCGCCTGTCGTCAGACATTCGAACCGTACCGAGCTCGGCGCCCAGCGCCAGGTTCCTCGCCGTTACGTTCGCGCACCCGTTCAGCGACAGGTTCCCCGTCAGAAACCTGAAGATGCGTGGGTGGGGCTCGAACGCGAATACCCTGCCGTGCGGCCCTACTCCGCGGCTGAGGACGATCGATACCTCGCCGATGTTGGCGCCGACATCCGCCACGGTGTCACCGGGACGGCAATAGTCGCGGAACAGCGACAAGTCATGAAACCGGCTGAGGGGATTGATCCAGAGGTTCGCCGAGGTGTTGGTCGGGTAGAACCGCAGCACGTAGTCGTCGAGGCGGATCGTGAAGAGGGGTGACAGGCCGCTGAATTGGAGCGCGCGCGCCGCCAGAAGACGCAAAGGCCGCGGATGATTGCGCACGACCCGGAACCAATGCGCCAGGTTCATTTGGCGGCGATGCGGGCCAACGCCCGCAACCGGCCAGCCAGCCGGCTGCCGAACTCGTTCGCGTGAAGGTTGCGGACCCCAGCGAACAACCCGCTGAGCGTTTCGATGGAAAAATAGGTGATGGCGAGCGCCGTCGCCGCGGCGCGCGAACGCTGCTGCGTGTGACGCAGGATCTGGTAGCGGTTGTACAAATCGTCCTCAGCCACCACGCGGGCCGATGCCCGGCCGCCAGGCGCGTGCAGATGCGCCATGCGGGCTGATGGGCACAACACCATTCGACCGATCCGGCCAAGCTTGAGCCCGAGATCAACGTCCTCGTTCACGGTGGAGCGATGCAGAAAGAAGTCCGAGAAGCCGCCGGCGCGCTCGTAGGCTTCCCTGCGCACCAGGGTGTGACCCGATCCGAGCCACTCCATCGGCGCGGGACGCGGCGGCATCGGGTGATAGCCGAATCGCAGCAGCGGGCCGATGACCTTCCCCTGCCATTGTCCATTCGACAGACCATGCCATGCGCGCAGGTACCACGACCACAATGTGGTCGGGCGCGGCCAGTCGTGGTTGGAAAAATCGGCGCCGACCGCCACGGCATCTTCGCTCTCGAGACAGCCGACCATCGCGGCCACGCATGACGGCTCGGGAACCACGTCGTCATCCAGCAGCAGCAACAACGAACCGGTCGACGCCGCAATCGCGGCCTTCCGTTGGCGCACGGCGTTGGGAGGGTGCACGCGGAGGTACCGAATCTGAAGATGACTCGCTCTCCAGCGCGGATCGGCGGCCAGGGCTTCGATCGCGGTCCCTTCGCTGCCGTCGGCGACGATCACCTCATCAGGCCGCCGGGTCTGCGCCGCGAGGGCGTCGAACAGCGCCGCGAGCGATTCAACGCGGCCAATGGTCGGGACGATGGCGCTGATGGTGTGCGTCACGCCACCCGTTGCATCCAGAAGCTGGCGCACGCGGGCTCGCGCGACGGCCAAAGGCTCGCTGGAGCCAGCAGCTCCGCTTCGGCCCGATGCGCGAGCGCGAGCCAGTAGTTCGCGGCGCGGACCGAGAACGAGCGGTTGAATGCGAGGAAGGCTTCCAGCACGTATTGCTCGTTGAAGGCGATCCGCTTCTCGATCAGCCACTCCGCGGGGTAATCGTGCGGAAAAAAGATGTCGTGCACGTGGACCCACACGCCGGGACGGAGCCTCGGCAGGATCTCCAGGAATTCCCGGCACACGTCGCCGCCAAACTTGGCGGCGTGGCTCGAGTCGATGAACAGGATGTCGTTCGCCTGCAGCGTATCGAATGTCTCGAGCGGAAGGCGTTCAACCGGCTCGGTGATGAGCGTTATCGCCGGCATGTCCTGCGTCAGTCGAGGCTGTGGAAACGGTTCGATGCAGACCAGCTCGCCTCCGTGCCCATCCGCGCGATTGCGCTCGAGCGCCTGCGCGGCAATGCGGGTCGACATCCCCGAGCCGATCTCGATGACCCGCGCCGGCCGCAAATCGCGCACGAGGGCGTAGTACACCGCGGCATCAAGTCCCGCGAAGTACTCATTGTGGAAGTCGAACCCGTTTGCCTTCGCGATCGCCTCGAGCTCAGCTCGATACGAATCTCCCAGCCGGCGCACCAGGCGGCGTTGGCCGTCCAGATCGAAATCGATCGCGCTCGACACGCGCACGGTGGTCGTCGCGCCGGCGATGATGCTCCTGAAGTCCGGCAGCGGCTCGTAGTAGTGGATCGGACG
>DATMJU010000587.1:0-5530 GCA_035553795.1 Vicinamibacterales bacterium | reverse complement strand
GCGCTTGCCCTCGCCGAACGGCAGTTCGACGATCGGCGAGAGAACCAGTTTGTGCGGCACATCCAGCAAGCCGATCGAGTACTCCGGATCGAGATTGTTGGCATCCTGGGCATTGCCGTTGGTGGCCGAGAACGCGTTGCTCTCGCCGAACTGGTTGTCCTTCAGGCGGCTCCAGGTGTAGTTGACGCGGCCACCCCAGCCGTTTGACATCCGCTTCTCGAATTTCACGATCGCGGCATGGTACTGGTTCTTGCCGAGGGTCGACTGGCGCATCAGGATGTTGCCGAACTGCGGGAACGGCCGCAGGGACTGCGCCCGAGAGATCGTCGCGCTGTTGGGCGCGAAGCCGGTGCCCGTACCGAAGAACGGGTTGGGAACTTGATCGTTCAACGCCGCGCCGAGCGCGAGGTGACGCGCATCGAGCTGGTTGATGTTCAGCGTCGCCGAATCGTTCGCGCCGCCCAGGCCGAGGTTACGGCCGGTTGCGCCTGAGTACTCGAAACCAATCGCGATGTTGCCGGGAAGTTCGCGGTTGATGTCGAGCGAGTACTGCTGCACGTAAGGCGCGCCCTTGTTCTGATCGATGAACTCGATGTTGCTGCCAACGCCTTCGAGCGCGCCAAGCGAGTTCCCTCGCGGCTGCACGACGCCATTCGGGAAGGGGTTGTTGAGGAAGGTCGTTGGAACGTACTGCCCCTGCGAGATGAAGGTGTTCTGGCTGTAGCCGACCTGGCCGTAGTTGGCCGCGCCGAGGAACGGGTAGTTCCAGGGCGCCTGGTAAATTCCGTAGCCGCCACGAAGGACGGTCTTGGGATTCATTGAATACACGAAACCCGCACGCGGCGAGAACTTCGCGGCAGGCTGGTTGCCCTG
This sequence comes from Vicinamibacterales bacterium, assembly GCA_035553795.1. Classification (GTDB taxonomy): domain Bacteria; phylum Acidobacteriota; class Vicinamibacteria; order Vicinamibacterales; family UBA2999; genus 12-FULL-67-14b. Next base: position 4,657 of record DATMJU010000587.1, on the reverse strand, counting down.
CTCGGTCCTGTTACCGTTGACGCCGGCGTACATCAGCCCGCCGCGCACCGGCTGGCCATTGACCACGATGCTGCCGAGCACGCCACCGGGGTTGAGGGTCCGATCGAAGCCGACGGTGAATCGGTTCTCTTCTTCCTGCAAGCCGGTCTCACGCTCCACGCGCAAGCCGTAGTTGAGGGTGAACTTGGAGCTGACGCGGAAGTCATCCTGCAAATACGCACCGTAGTAGCGGATGAAATAGTTCGCCGGCGCGGACACGCCGATGCGGCTCTGGTTGCCGGGGTCGCCAGAGGGATACCCGAGCAGCAGGCTGGCGAGCGCGTTGCCAGAGGGCGCCGCACCATTGACGCCGTTCACGTTGGGGTTCAGTGAGGTGTAGCGGCGGTCGAAATTCAACACGCCGGCGCCGCCCGAGAAGGACTGGCTGTCGAGGCCGATGGTACGGTAGTCAACACCCGCCTTGATCGTGTGACGGCCCACCAATTTCGACACCGTGCCGTTGGCGCTCCACGAGTAAAGGTTGCGATCGGACGGGTCGATCGCGCCCAACTGATAGTAGTCCGTGATGTTGACGATCGGAAACTTCTTCGTCTGAATCGCGTTGGCAAACCCGGGGGCGAAGCCAAGCGTCGTCGGATCGAAATCGATCGACAACGTGTCGTCGTCGCGGAACTGGGTCAGGCCGTAGCGAAGGGTCAACACGGTGTTGCTGCTCGGCAGCCAGGTGTTGTTGAGCGCCAGCATATGGATGCGTCGCTTCAACAGGTAGTCACCATTGTCAATGAAGCGGTTGGGACCATCGAGGCCCGGCTCCAGATAGTTGGCACACGGCTCGTCGGTGGTGTTGTACAGGTAGAAGCCGGACAGCGAGACGCTATCGGAGAATCGATGGTCGACCTTGCCGGTATACATCATGGCGCGATCCTCGATCTGCGCCGTGCTGAAGAAGTTTGAGCTGCCGTTGCTGACGTCATTGGTCGGTGCCGGCAGATAGCTCAGCATCTTGGTGGCGATGGGATTCAGGCGGTTCGCCGGAATGACGTTGCCTGGAAACGCCGTGCGGCCGTTACCACTGGCATCTCCGGTGAGCGGGTCGTACACCACGACCATGTTTCCTGCTGCGTCGCGCGACTGTGAAAAGTCGCCGGCCCTCTCGCGGGCGGTCGGCAGGCGGAGTGATCCGTTGCGGGTGGTGTTGGAGCCGTAGCCCTCGAACGCTCCCCAGAAGAAGGTGCGGTTACGGATAACGGGGCCGCCGAAGCCGCCGCCACCAAGGTGGTAATACGTTTCCGGAAGCGGCGAACCGTTCTTCTGCGAGAAGAAGTTGTTGGCCATGCCCCAGCGCGGGCGGTTCTGGTAGAAGCCGCTGCCGTGCCAGTCGTTGGTGCCCGACTTGGTGGCGACGTTGAACGTGCCGCCGCCGGTGCGCCCGGCTTCCGCGTCGTACAGGTGCACCTGCACGGCGACGTCATCCAGCGCTTCGATCGTCGGATTGGCGGACGAGCGGTTGCGAATGTCGGTCACCGGCACGCCGTCGACCAGGTAGTTGTTACCGCGACGCGTGCCCCCGCCGAGGGACAGCAGCGACGCGTTGGTCTGATCCTGCTGGCGGTTGAACTGCGAGTCGCCCGAGGCCACCACCGTCGGCAGCGTCACGGCGAACAGGAAGGCCGAACGGCCACCGCTCGGCAGCGACGACAGTTGCTGCGTGCTGATGACGCCGCCGCCCGTCGCGTTCGACGTATCGATCAGCGGAGCCGCACCGGTGACGGTGATCGTCTCCTGGAGCTGGCCCACTTCGAGGGTGATGTCGAGGGTGATGAACTGCTGGGCGGCAATGCGCAGGGACTTGTTCTCATAGGTCTTGAAACCCGCGAGCTCGGCCTTGACCGTGTAGGTTCCAGGCGGCACGGCCGCAAAGCTGTACTCGCCAGCCGCGTTCGACACGGCGTCACGACTGGCACCCGTCGCGTCGTTGAGCAGCGTCACCGTCACTCCCGGAACAACGCCGCCGGAATCTTTCACCGCGCCGCGAAGGCCTCCGGTAAAGGTCTGTGCCAGCGCGCTGCTGACAAACAGTGGAGCAATCAGCAGTGCCAGCAGGCACCACCGCGAAACAAAGTTCCTCATACGTGCTTTCCTCCAAATCGAAGAGTTCTACGGCCACCGCACTGGACGCAGACACAACGCCTTCTAGGGACAAATCAAAAAATCTGCAGAAAGCTGTGACCTTCCTATGACAGGCTGCCGGAGTTTACGCGGTACTCCAGCGTATTTGCAAGCAATGTTGAGGCGGGACGAATGGCTACAAATAATTGGATCAGGTTGTCAGGTCGACAGGTGGTCAGGTCGTCAGGAGTCGGTGACGGCTCCCTTGCTTGCCGTTGAGACCAGCTTCGCGTATTTCGCCAGCACTCCGCGCGCATAGCGAGGCTTGCGGGGCTTCCATGCACGCTTTCGCGCAGACAGTTCCTTCGCACCTACGTCCAGCGTCAAGGTTCGCGACCTGGCATCGATGGTGATGCGATCGCCATTCTTCACCAACGCCAGCGGACCGCCGGCAAATGCCTCCGGCGTGATGTGGCCGACGACGAAACCATGCGTGCCGCCGCTGAATCGGCCGTCGGTGATCAGCGCGACGTCCGACCCGAGACCGCGCCCCATGATCGCCGCGGTCGGCGACAACATCTCGCGCATGCCAGGACCGCCGCGCGGCCCTTCATAGCGGATGACGATGACGTCGCCCTTCTTGATCTTGCCGCCAAGGATCGCGCTCAGCGCGTCTTCTTCCCGATCGAAGGTGCGCGCCTTGCCGGTGAAGGTCTCCCCTTCTTTGCCGCTGATCTTCGCCACGGCGCCATCCGGCGCAAGGTTGCCGCCGAGCATGACGAGATGACTGTCCTTTTTGATCGGCTGATCGAGCGATCGCACGATCTCCTGATCGGCCGGATAGTCCCTCACGTCCGCAAGGTTTTCCGCCAGCGTCCTGCCGGTCACGGTCATCGCGTCGCCGTGCAGCAGGCCGCGATCGAGCAGGCGCTTCATCAGCGGCATCAGCCCGCCGATCTTGATCAGCTCCGCCATCACGTATTTCCCGCTCGGCTTGAGATCGGCAATCACGGGCGCGCGCTTGCCGATCCGCGTGAAGTCCTCCATCGTCAGCTTGACGTTGGCGGCATGCGCGATGGCCAGCAGGTGCAGCACGGCGTTGGTCGAGCCGCCGAGCGCGCTGATCGTGACGATGGCGTTCTCGAACGCCTTGCGGGTGAGGATGTCGCGCGGACGAATGTTGCGTTCGATCAACTGCACCACCGCCGCGCCGGCGCGCGCGCAATCCTGACGCTTGTCGTCGGATACGGCCGCCTGCGCGGAGCTATTGGGCAGGCTGAGGCCAAGTGCTTCGATCGCGGAGGCCATCGTGTTCGCGGTATACATGCCGCCGCACGATCCGGCGCCGGGGCACGCATGCTGCTCGAGGTCGACGAGCGCCGCGTCGCTCAACTTCCCTGCCGCGTGCTGCCCGACGGCTTCGAACACCGAAACAATGTCGACCGGCTTGCCCTGGAACACGCCGGGGAGAATCGTGCCGCCGTAGACGAACACCGCCGGGCGATTGAGCCGCGCCATGGCCATCACGCACGCCGGCATGTTCTTGTCACAGCCGCCGATCGCCACGAGACCATCGAAACCTTCGGCGCCCATGACCGTCTCGATCGAGTCGGCGATCACCTCGCGCGACACGAGCGAATACTTCATGCCCTCGGTGCCCATGGAGATCGCGTCGGAGACGGTGATGGTGTTGAAGATCACCGCCTTGCCTCCCGCCGTATCGACGCCGCCTGCCGCGTGGCGCGCCAGCGCGTCGATGTGCACGTTGCACGGCGTCACCTGGCTCCACGTCGAGCAGACGCCGACCTGCGATTTCGCAAAGTCGGCGCGCGTGAAACCAACGGCATGCAGCATCGCGCGGCCCGGCGCACGCTCGGGGCCATCAAGGACAAGGGACGAATGAGGACGCTTCGGCACGGACATGATGTGGCGGATACTCTACTAGAGAGATGGCAACTGTACGGTTAGACCAATGGCTCGATATCGCTTGCTTATACAAGACGCGATCGGAAGCCACCAAGGCGTGCCGCTTGAACAAGGTGATCGTCAACGGCCAGGCGGCGAAGCCGCATCGCGACGTCAAGATCGGCGACGAGATGGAACTCCACCGGCCGATGAGCCGCAAGCAGTTGATCACCGTACTCGGCGTGGCGGACAGCCACATCTCGAAAGCCGAGGCCCGGCTGCTGTACGAGGACCGCACGCCGAAGCCCACGCAGGAAGAGATTGAGTTGCGCAGGCTCGAACGCATCTACCGCGCCGCCGCGACCCCGCCCACCAGGCCCGACCGCGACCAGCGCCGCACGCTTCGCCGCCTGAAACGCGGCGAGTAACCTGGCTTCGCTGGTGCCAGGTTCCGGGTCCCCGGTTTTCAGAGGTATCACCTCGGATTTCTGATCCGCCGCCGCGGCAGTAGAATTCTCTCGTGCCTATTCGCGCTGTTGTCCTGGTCCTGGCGGGAGCCGTGTTCTTCGTCCTCCCGGCCACGCTTGATTTTCTGGCCGACTGGCTGTGGTTCGGCGAGGTCGGGTACCAAGCGGTGTATTCC
>DATMJU010000586.1:0-4345 GCA_035553795.1 Vicinamibacterales bacterium | reverse complement strand
GAACTGTCACAAACCATCTATGGTACTGCCCCGGGAGCACTTTCGCAACCCGTTTGGCCCGGCCTGCTGGATAATGTGAGTGGTTTCCGGTGCGTACTCAGACGATCAGAACCCTGGACTACTGGCTCGGACTGCCTGCGTGCGCCTTGCTGACCGTCGCGCGTCGCATCAGCGGTGGCCGCCGCCACCCGGCGCGCCGCATCCTGTTCCTGAAATTCATCGAGCAAGGCGCAACGGTGCTGGCGCAGGACGCGATTCGCAGGGCCGTCGATGCCGTCGGCCGCACCAACGTCTTCTTCTGCGTCTTCGAAAGCAACCGCGCCATCCTCGACGTCCTCGGCCTGGTGCCTCCTGAGAACGTGCTCTGCATTCGCGATCGCAGCATCGCCACCTTCGCGGCCGACTTCCTGAACGCGCTGCGCGTGATGCGCGCGCGGCAGATCGACACCGTGATCGACATGGAGTTCTTCTCGCGCGCGTCCGCGATCTTCGCGTTCCTGTCCGGCGCCACCACGCGCGTCGGGCTGCATCGCTTCACCGGAGAGCTCCCGTATCGCGGCGACCTGATGACGCACCGCGTGCAGTACAACCCGCACCTTCACATCTCGGTGCAGTACGCGGCGCTGCTCGAAGCCGCGCTCGGCAGTCCGGACGATCCGCCATTGCTGAAACGGCCGGCCGCCGAGCTCGATCGGCCTTCTACGCTGGCCAGATTCACGCCCTCCGGCAGCGAGCTGCAGACGGTGACCGCGCTGCTCAACCAGGCTGGAGCTGCTGACACCACGGTGTTGCTCAACCCGAACGCCAGCGATCTCCTCCCATTGCGCAAGTGGGACACCTCGCGCTTCGGTGAGCTGGCCCAACGCATCCTCGCGGCGTTTCCGCGCGCGCGGATCGTGATGACCGGCGCGCCATCGGAACAGGCCGCCGCGGAGCAGTTGTGCCGCTCGATCGGCTCACCGCGGGTCATATCCGCGGCTGGACGCACGTCGCTGCGCGAATTGCTGACGCTGTACACGCTGTCCGACGTGCTCGTCACCAACGACAGCGGGCCCGCGCACTTCGCCTCGCTCACGCCGGTCCACACCGTCGTGCTGTTCGGACCGGAGACGCCGCTGCTCTTTGGATCGCGCGCACCGTCGACCACCATCATCTGGAAACAACTGGCGTGCAGCCCGTGCGTCAGCGTCTTCAACCATCGCCTTTCGCCATGCCGCAACAACGTCTGCATGCAGTCGATCACCGTCGACGAAGTGTTTGACGCGGTGCGCGTCGCACTGGCAGCGCGGGAATCAAGGCCGGCATGACCAACGACAACACCACGACCGTTGACGTAGCAGTGATTGGGGGCGGCGTGACGGGACTGGCCTCCGCCCTCGCGCTGGCGCGCCTCGGCGCGTCGGTGTGCGTCCTCGAGCGCGAGGCCAAACCCGGCCGCGCCACGAGCACGCATAACAGCGGGGTCATCCACGCCGGCCTCTATTACCCGCACGGGTCGCTGAAGGCACAGCTCTGCGTGGAGGGACGCGACCGGCTTTACAGGTTTTGCGAGACCCACAATGTTCCGCATGCGCGCTGCGGCAAGCTGGTGATTGCCACCGACGAGCATGACCTCGCCGGACTCGAGAAGCTCCTCGCGATCGCGCACGCGAATGGCGTGACGTCAGCGGTTGCGGTCGATGCCGCTTTCATTCTCGCGAAGGAGCCGAATGTTCGGGCCATCGCCGGCCTCTGGTCGCCGGACACCGGCATCGTGGAGGCGGAAGCGCTGGTGAAGGCGCTCGAGCATTTGTGCAAGGCTCATGACGTCGCCATCGTAGTGGGCAGCCCCGTCCTCGGCGCCTCGCCGCATCCCTCCGGCATCGCCATTCAGACGCCGCACGAAGTCATCGTCGCCGACACCGTGGTCAACGCGGCAGGCCTCTATGCGGACACGGTATCGTCCGCGCTTGGCGGCATGACCTTCAAGATCCATCCCTGCCGCGGGGAGTACGCGGAGCTGGCGCCGTCGCGCCGTCACATGGTCAACGGCCTTGTCTATCCACTGCCCCACGCATCGGGCGCAGGGCTTGGTGTGCATCTCGCTAAGACCACGTGGGGCACGGTGACGCTCGGACCGACGATTCACTACCAGGATTCGAAGGACGACTACGAGAGCGGTCGCCTGGCTTTAGAAGACTTTGTCGAGCCGGCGCGCAAGCTGCTGCCGTGGGTGACGCTCACCGACCTGCAGCCGGGGGGCAGCGGTATCCGCGCGAAGCTGCACGGTCCAGAGGCGAAATTTGCGGACTTCCTGATTCAGCGCGACACCGTCAATGCCCGCGTCATCCAGGCATCGGGGATTGACTCACCAGGGCTGACGTCGTCTCTCGCGGTTGGAGAGCGGGTCGCATCGATCTGGTCCGACGGGCGCTGATCAACAGCGCGAGCGCGCACACGCACACGGTCACCGCCGCGGGGATCAGGTGCAACGAGAAGCGCCCGGGGTAGGCGCTCCCCCGCGCGACAATGGCGCCGGTGAGCCCGGACAGCGCGAGCACCGAGGCGTTCAGCGGCAGCGAGCGCAACCGCGGCATTCCCAGCAATCCAAACAGCGCGGCAGCGATGCCGCCGATGATCGGCAGCGCTCGCGCGTCGAACGCCGCCGGATCGTTCATCGTGATCACCATCATCACGCTCGCCGCGACCTCGCGAAGCCCCTCAGCAACCGTGAAGGTCGACTTCCATACAGAGCGATCGTCGGCCTGGGTTCCGTGGAACATGTCGATGAAGCCGGTGTAGTGATAGGTGCGCCACGTGAACAGCCACATCCCCACCATGACGCCTCCGGAGACCGCCAACAGCGACTCCCTCGACGCAAGTCTCCACCACACGCTCACCCGCCAGGCATCAACGAGCCGGGTCCGCGTTGGGAACGCGAACACGACGATCGCGCAGACCATCGGCAAGTTGTTGAGTCGCGTGTAGAACGCCAGGGCGCAGAGCAGCGCGGTGGCCGCCATCGCGCCGGGATGCCCTCGACGCGCGCGCATCGCCGTCAGGGCGGCGGCGTAGATGAATCCCATCGACGACAGCTCTGAAAGACCTCGGCCGAACAGGTACCAGCCAGGCCCCAGCACCAGGATCGCCAGCGTCATCGCTGCCGCCACCATCGCCCACCGGTAGCCCGCCACGCGGCGGGTGATCACGAACGCGAAGAATGCGCCGATGCCGGCACACGCCGCGTCCCACCACAGCTCGCCGACGCTCGAATCGCCAAATGCCATGTGCAGCGCGCCGCTGATCCAGCGGTACAACGGCTGAAACCAGAACGTGATCTGGCCACCCTCCAGCCAGTAGCCTTCCATGAAGATCCGGTACCCGTAGCGCTGGAACATCCACCAGTCGTCGCCGCTCGAATACAGGGTGACCCGGCCGATCTGTGACAGACCCAGCGCCACAAAGAGGCAAAGGAACGGCACCCCTAGCAACAGGGACGCCCCGAAGCCATTCCGCAGGCGTGCCGGCACACGGATCAGCGCAGGCACAAACACCACCAGCGCACCAAGCCGCGTATACACGGGAGCACCGGTCCCGAAGATCGCGGCGACAACGCCTGCGACGCCTGCGGCGGCTGCGGCAACCGTCAACGGTAGCGGGCTCGCGGCCCTGCGCACAATCGCAGCGGCGGCGTAGACGAGAAACGCAAGCACAAGCGCGGGTGACAGGTAGCGCGCCCACGGCCTTAACAGCTCGTCGAATGATGTCGGGGATGTCTGCGTCGCCGTGACCGCAGTCCAGAGATCGCGATCATTCCAGAACAGCCGCATGGACCAGCGGTCGCGTTCCAGTTCACCATCAAGCACCACGCGATGCGGGCCGGGCTCCAGGCTCACGCCTGCGATTGCGCTGGCATGATCGTACTCGCGGTCGTCGATCCGCAGGCGGGTGCGAATGTCCTCCCCAGCCTCGATGCGCAGCGTGCCGCGCTCCGTTGCGTTGATATACCCCGTCGCGGATAGCGACAGCCGCACGAGGGGCGGCCGGGTATCGGCGCCCGCAGGCATCCCTTCATCCGCTGGCGGCAGGTTGTAGAACCAGATCGGAAACTCATCGAGCGCGTCGTAGCTTCGGCGCATGATCGCCGAGCACATCGGCGGACTGGTGCGCCAGTCCGCGCGCACGTCCCAGCTGTGCGGCACCTGGCCGGTCGCGCGATACAGCTGCCCGGGCGTGACGAACCGCAAACACCAACCGTCCATGGATGTCGTCGCGGTCGTGAAGACGTTCCAGCCAAGCAGCGCCACGATCAACGCGCGCGGGACGGCATCGCGAAGCACGCGCGGCCGCAGCCACACCGCAAAGA
>DATMJU010000585.1:0-2082 GCA_035553795.1 Vicinamibacterales bacterium | reverse complement strand
GCACCGTTCCAAACACGGCGCGGTGTTGTTCCGCTGCACCGATGAGCCGGTGATGTCGAAGCTCGGCTTCCTGCGCGAAGGCGCGCCTGCGCCGTAATCAGGGCGCGTAGAACCACGCCTCGATCATCACCGTCGCGCCCGGCACCGGCAGCGGGCCGGGCACCTCGACCGCCGAGAACGGCAGCGGACGGCCGCCGAGCCGGCGCTCCCACACCTTGTAGACCGGATAGAACTCCTTGATGTCGGTGTGGAACAGGAGCACGCGCGTCACATTGGCGAGCGACGTCCCGGCCTTCGCGCAAATCTTCTCGAACTTGTCGATGATCGCTTCGGCCTGCGCCTCGGCGCTGGAGCCGAAGTGCGGCTGGCGCGGGTCGACCGCGGCGCTGGCCACCAGCCCGTTCCGGTCGCACGCCATCTGCGCCGACGTGATGAGCAGGTCGCCCGCCTTCACCGCCTGCGGCTGGTTGAGGAACGCAGTGGCGACACCGGCATCGATGTGACGCTTCTGCGCCGCGCTGCCGGGCTTCGCGGCCAGCACGTTGATCTCGATGTTGCCGTCGTGGGGCGCAAGGCCGTGCTCGATGCACGGAATGATCGACAGTGTCGGCGGCGACTTCGCGAAGTGGCGGCACCAGGCTTCGTTGAAGGCCGAGTAGTCCTCACGCTTGGTGAGATAGACCTGTGCGTGGATGATGTCGTCGAGCGTCGCGCCCGCCAGTGCAAGCGACGGCGCGATGCGCTTGGTGATGAGGAATTCGGTTTCGAGCTTGATCGGCTGACCGGCCCATTGTGTGCCCTCGGTCATCAGCGCCTCCGCGGCGACGCCGTTGCGCTTCGGCTCGTCGCCGACCGCAATCGAGGTGACGCCGGGAATGAAGATGTAATCGCCGGCGGTGACGGCCGGCGAATAGCCGGAGGTCGGACGGCCTTCGAGCTGCTTGTGCTTGTGGTGCTCGACCTCGAAGCCGGGTCCCGGAATGATGCCGAGCGCCTGGATGTTCATGTCGGCGCCGGGCAGCACCAGACCTTGCTGCGCAATCGACGTGGACGGCGGAATACGGCCGCCGAGGAACTGGCGGCGGGTCTGCTGATATGGCGGCACCGCCTTCACGGTCGTGTAGTACTGGTCGGTGCGGACGAGGTTCGCGTTGTCCGTCCCCGCGGCCTTGAGCACCGCATCGAGATTCCTGAACATGCGCGCGGCTTCTTTCTCGCGCTTCGGCAAACCGCCATGCGGCATGCGCTCCGCGAGCACCTCCGGATCGATGCCGTTGATGAAGTCCTGCCCCATCAGCCCATTGGCAAAGACCCAGCGGCCCGCCTTCACGCCTTGCGCGAACTTGACCTTGCCAGGTCCGAGTTCGACGGGCAGCAACGGCTCGACGGATGCACTCTTGGCGTTCATTTGGGTCTCCAACTCTGGCGTGCGGCGCGCACGGCGGGGCGGACTGTCGCATCCACACGCGGCACTGAAAAGGTGCGTTGCTGCAACCGACAAATGCTCTGGCATTCGTTGCGCGACAGGGGTTCAATATGCCGGAATGGGAATGCCGGGCGGAAACGAGTTGGCACAACTCATGCTATGGTTTTCGTGCAACAGCTTTCGCGCCGGCGCACCGCGCGCCACATGAATTCCAGCTCGCACCAACAGGAGCGATCCACGATGTCTCGCCTGGGTTTTTTGTCGGTTCTTGCCGGCGCACTCGCCGTCTGCGTCATCGCGCCACGCGCATCCGAGGCCCAGGACTATCCGACGCGTACGATCACGGTGGTTGTGCCGTTCGCGGCGGGCGGACTGACCGATGTGCCCGCGCGGCTGTTCGCCGCGATGTTGCAGGAAAAGATCGGCCAGAACATCGTGGTCGACAACAAGACCGGTGGCACGGGCACGATCGGCGTGGCTTACGTCTCGCGTGCGACGCCGGACGGCTACACGCTGCTCGCGAATTCGCTCTCGGACGCGCAGAACCTCCACTACGTCTCGGTGCCCTACAGCCCGGTCGATGACTTCCAGCAGATCGGCTGGATCGTCGATGGTCCGCCGCTGGTGCTGCTGGTCAATTCGGCGCTGCCCTACAA
>DATMJU010000584.1:0-6702 GCA_035553795.1 Vicinamibacterales bacterium | reverse complement strand
GAACGAGGCCAACTGGCTCGATCGCGATCCCGAGATCAAGTGCTACCTCCCGGGTGTGCCGCGCGCCAACTACATGCCGATGCCGTTCCAGATCCTGCATAGCGACAAGGCGGTGTTCTTCGCCTACGAGTTTGCGGGGGCGGTGCGCAACATCCTGTTGAAGGATCCGGGGCCGGCACCGGTGGATTCCTGGATGGGGCAGTCGGTCGGCGTGTGGCAAGGCGACACGTTCGTCGTGACGGTGACCGGCTTCAACGATCAGACCTGGTTCGATCGCGCCGGCAATCATCACAGCGACAAGCTGAAGGTCACCGAGCGCTACACGATGCAGGGGCCCGACCACATGTGGTACGAAGCCACCATCGAGGATCCGTTGACGTTCTCGAAGCCGTGGAAGATGCGCTTCCCGCTCTATCGCCACATCAATCCCGACGCGCGGTTGAACCAGTTCAAGTGCGTCGAGTTCGTCGAAGAGTTGATGTACGGGAAGCTCCGGAAAACGCCGGTTCAGTAGTTCAAAGGTTCAAAGTTCAATGCGCATTGTGATCGCCTTCGGGCTCGCCGTCGTCGCGACCGTCTCGGTCATCGGACAGCAGGCCCCTGCCGGCGGCAAACCCTGGACCGCGCCGCGCGCCGCGGATGGCAAGCCGGACCTGCAGGGCACGTGGACCAACGCGACGATCACCCCGTTGCAGCGTCCGCCAAACGTCACGAACCTCGTGATGTCCGAAGAAGAAGCCGCGAAGATGGAAGGCGCTGTCGTTGAGCGCCGCGATCGTCTCAACCAGCCGAGCGACCCAAACCGGGCAGCGCCGCCGCAGGGCGGGGATGGTTCAACGGGAGCGGCCGGCAACGTTGGCGGCTATAACAATTTCTGGCTGGATCCGGGTGAGCGGGTGGCGGTCGTCGATGGACAGCGCCGCAGCTCGTTGATCATCGATCCTCCGAACGGCAGAATCCCCGCGTTGACGCCGGAAGCGCGGGCGCGTCAACAGGCGCGCGCCAAGGCGATGATGGGACGGGGCCAGTACGATCATCCCGAATACCGTCCGCTCGCCGAGCGTTGCCTGCTGTCCTTCGGGCCGACCACGCCGCTCGTGCCGAACTACTTCTACAACAACAACCTGCAGATCGTGCAGACGGCCGATACCGTCATGATCCTGATGGAGATGGTGCACGACGCGCGCATGATTCGCATTGGCGGAAAGCACTTACCGAAGCACATTCGCCCATGGATGGGCGATTCGATCGGCCACTGGGAGGGCGACACGCTGGTGGTGGACACCACGAACTTCCCGCCTCAGCAGAGCTTCCAGGGGTCATCAGAGAACCTGCACGTCGTGGAGCGTTTCCGGCGGGTGGACGCCGACACCATCAATTACCGGTTCACGGTGAACGACCCGACCACCTTTACGGCCCCTTTCACGGGGGAGATTCCGTTTCGGGCGATGAACGAGTTAATCTATGAGTACGCGTGCCATGAGGGGAACTACGCGCTGGCCAATGTGCTCAGCGGCGCGCGCAATGAAGAGAAGCGGCTGGGAGCGAAGCCCCAGTAGAAGACACAGACTATGACCAAGAAAAACCTCTTCGTAGCATTGTTCGTGGGCGCCGGCCTCGTGATGGCCGGCCGTGAAGTCATCGCGCATCACGCGTTCGGCGCCGAGTTCGATCCCAACGCGCCGATCCGTCTGCAGGGCAAGGTGGTTCGCCTCGAGTGGGTCAACCCGCACACCTGGATTCACATTGAAACGGTGCGCGACGGCAAGCCCGAGGTGTGGATGGTCGAGGGTGGCACGCCGAACACCCTGCTGCGCCGCGGCATCACCCGCGACACCGTCGCGATTGGCACCGAGATTATCGTCGACGGGTACCAGACGAAGGACCACTCGCTGAAGCGCGCCAACGGCCGCGACGTCACGTTCACCGATGGCCGCAAGTTGTTCATGGGATCGTCGGGCACCGGCGCTCCGCGCGATGGCCGCGACCCGACGGAAGGTGGCGCGCCGGCGCCGAAGAAGCCGGGCGGACGCTAAAGGCCAATTGGCCTATGGGCCCATAGGCCAATTGGCCTAGGAGAATCCGATCCAGCGGCCGGCAGCGGCCACTGTGACCCACACCGCAATCGACAGCGCGCCGACCAGCATCTGGAGGCGCGCTGTGTTACGTACGGGATCCTTCAGGGCGATGCGGTTGCGGACCAGGAACGTGAACGGCAGCGCCAGCGCCAGCGCGTACATCTTCACCCAGAAGGCCTGGCTGTAGTAGCACTTGGTCGGCTCAGACAGGAACAGGGGAATGCCGGTCGCGATCAGCCCGACCACCGCGCCGATCAGGTAAGGCCGCGCGACCCGCGCGATCTCCGCGACACTGCGAGTGGTCAATCCGAGGCCGAGCATCCGCAGGTCGACGATCAGCACCGCGCCGCCCAGCATCGACAGCGCCAGCAGGTGCACCGCTTCGATCACCGGGAACAGCCACAGCGATTCCACGACGACGCGCCCGAGCCAGAGCGTTTCACACCATTGAAAGAATTCAAGAAGCATGTGCCTACTCGACTGGGGGAACGACGCAGCCCGCAAACCAGTTCACGAACGCGGACTGCGGCTGAATGTCGCAGTCGAACCAGTTGTAGGCAATGAACCGGCCGAAGACGATGATGCCGGCCCACAAGATCAGCGATGCGAGGCCGGCGCGCCGCACGACCCACGGCAGGCGGGCGTCGGTGTCCCAGGCCGCCGCGTTCGGCAGCACCTTGGCGTGGAAGTACCAGATGTTGAGCGCCGCGAGGATCAGGAACACGACCTTGGCGCGGAACCACACGCTTTGATAGGTGCGGATCGGGATGGCGTAGAACAGCAGCACGCCGGTGATGATCATGATCACGAAGCCGGCGCGCACCCACGGCAGCACGCGATCGGCGATCTCGGTCACCGGCACGTTGGTGAACATCAGGCCCAGCAGCCGCAGGTCCCACACGATGGTCATGCCCACGAACAGCAGCAGGAACAACACGTGAGACGACTCCACCAGCGGGTACATGAACAGCGACTCGCGGAGGGCCGTGCTGCCGCCGGTGGCGTCGAGCCACTTGCAAAAGGCGAGGAGCGACACGCTATTTGACCGAGGTGACGCCCGGGTGGAACCGCTTGTGGCAGTTCACGCAGGACTCGTAAATGTCGGCGCCGATGTTGAACAGCGCCTCCTTGTCTTTGGCTTCGGCGGCCTTCACCGCCCTCAGGCTCTGCTCGATCATCGCCTGCGAGAGCTTCACCCATTCCTCGCTGCCGCCCGTGCGCTGCGGCAACATCAGCAGGTTGCCGGACTCGGCGAGCGAAATGGCGGCGGCGCGGACGGTGCCCCATTCTTCATCGGTCTGCGGAGCCTTCTCGAACGTGCCTTCCGCCGTCACGATGGTGCCAACCGATTCCCAAATCGCGTCGGCCCTGGGGTCGAACATGCTCTCCATCAAGTCGTGCATCGACACCGTCGCCTGGAACGGCGGTGCGGGAGGAGGGGCTGGTTGCGACGAACACGCGGTGGAGAGCGCGAGGGCGAGCGGCAAAAGCCACGTCAGCTTGGCCTGAGCGAAGTCGAAGGCTTTCCCCATGGAGGGCACATCTTAACCCAAGGAAACCTCAACAGCAGCGGGCCCCGGCCGGGATACAAACCACTCGACTTCACCGATTTCCGGACGCTGCCGCGCATAGGCGCGGACCCATTCGCGGCCGAAGGTTTCCGCATCTGCGGCGTGCATGGCCGCCCACACGCTGCCGCCGAACCCGGCGCCGAAGTTACTGGCCGCAAAGGCGCCAAGGTCTCGCGCGAGTTGCGCAAGCAGGATCGTCTGCGGGATCTGGTTGCCAAGCAGGCTGGCCGCTTCGCGCTGAGAGTCGGCCGCGAGACGGCCGAGCGCGTCACGATCCGCGCGGCGGAAGGCATCGAGCGCCAGCGGCGCGCGGGCGGTTTCGTTGATGAAGTGATCGAGGCGGCGATTCAAGTCGTCCGCTGAGAACGCGCCGTCGGCGGTTGGCCCGATCCACGTCCTGAGCTGCGCCACCGCGTCGCCGGTGGTCGTGATGGCGTCGGCCAGTGAGGGGGCCGCTTGTGCGGCGTGCTCGTTCCAGATCCTGTGCAGCGTGCGCACGCCGTTCGAGGCGCGGTTGTAACGGTCTCGCACGGAGTCGGCCTTGTCGGCCTGCACACCGCTCGATGCGATCACGAACACCCAGTCGTCAGGCATGCGCGTGCGGTCGAGCGGCTTCACCGGCACGAAGCGATACAGGCTCACGTGCTCGGGCGAGCACGCGATGATCGCGGTGTGATCCTGGCTGCCGCCGTGCGTCCCGACGCCGGCGGTGCCAGGCAGGCCGGGGAAGTCCAGCCCGTTCTCGACGCAGCCGAGGTACCAGGCCAGCGCGTGCTCATCGGGCAAGTGCTGCCGCCATTCGTCGCGGCCGCGGAGGCCGGCGCGCTCGATCAGGGCCATCGCCACGCCCACCACCAGCGCGCTCGAACTGCTCATGCCCGATGCGCGCGGCAGATCGCTCGCGATCGCCACGTTGGTGCCGAGCTCGCAGCCGGGGAAGTTCAGGAAGAAGCGGTGCGCGACCACGTGCACGTACTTCTGCAGCCCGTGGTAGTGCGGCGGCGCCTCCGCGGACGGATCGACCTCGATCAACTGCCCGTCGAAGATGTCGCCGACGCGCACGATGCCGTCGTGCCGCCGCCGCGCGGTCAGCGCGATGCCGCGCGGTACCGTGGCCAGCAGCGAATGGCCGCCGGCGTAGTCGGTGTGCTTGCCGAAAATCTCGATTCGTCCAGGGGTGAAGCGTTGCCACTCTGCGGCGCCGTCGAGGATGCGCGGCGCAGACTGATGAAGCGTATCGAAGAGCGCGGCTCTCGAGGCCGCGTCCTGCGCGGCCATGCCGAGGACTTGAAATGTGTCCGCGATGCGGCTCACGGATTGGCCTCGACGGCGGCCAGCCGCGCGCTTACCAGCGCGACGTCACTGCGGCGCGACAGGTCGAGTACCGCGCCGGACGCGCGGAACGTCTGGAACGCCACCCCTCGCGACGCTGCGAGCCCGACGGCCTCGGGTAGTTCGAACTCACCACGAACCGACCGCGGCACGTCGCGGCACGCGTCGAAGATGCGATGGTCGAATCGCCAGACGTTCATGCTGATTAGTGCTCGGGCTCCGGCCGTATCGTAATACTCCCGGCCCGGCTTTTCGACGATGCGGGTGAGGATGCCGGCGGCGTCGACTTCAATCGCGGCGAATCCGGCGACGCGATCGGCGGGAAAGCCGCTGTCCCGAATCAGGCTGTCGCGCTCGAAGGCGGGGAGGCCCGGTCCGGAGAGCGCCGCCAGCTCCCGAAGCACCGGCGCCGGATACAGGTTGTCGGAGTTGAGCACCACGAAGGGATCGCGGCTTGCGAAGGCCTGCGCGCTCAACACGGCGCGCGCCGTGCCGTCGGCAATCTCCTGCACGGCATACGCGATCGCCAGCCGCGTCGGTCTCCCCGCACCGTCGTAGTAATCACGTATGGCGGAGTGATCCGGCGCAACGACGAAGCAACCCTGGGTGCAGCCGGCATCAGCCAGCGCGCTCAGGACGTAGTCGAGGAACGGTCGCGAGCTGGACTCGCCGACCGGCATCATGCCTTTCGCTCCGGCCGCGGCAGCGGACGCCTGTGCCTGACTCAGCGCAGCGCCGCCTTCAGCCTGTTTCATCCGGCTGCCGAGTCCTCGCGCGAGAAGGACGGCCTTCATCGCAATCAATGCTACAGTGCCGCGGTTATGAAGCGACTCCCTTTTGCGATCGCCATCGCCGCAGCGTTGTTCGGGTCGATGCACGCGCAGACGCCTCAGACCCAGCCACCGAAACCGGCGGCCCCGTCGGCGGATCCATACGCGAACAATCCAGATGCCGGGAAGAGTGCGTTCCCGCTGGCGGCCCCTGCGGGCAAGGACAGCGGCGCGAAGCAGACGGCGCCGGCCGGTGCCGTTAACCAGGGCGCGTTCGATCCGGCGACGTGGAAGTACGGTCCAGCCTTCAATCCCCCGGCCGGATCGAAGATCTGGAACCCCGCGAAGCTGAAGCTGCAGCAGGGCGGAAAGGTGACGGGCGGCACGCTGTTCGGCGCGACGGATCCGTCAACTTACTGCGCGATGGCGAATGCCGGCTATGACTTCATCTGGACGGAGATGCAGCATGGCCAGACGGATTGGAACCAGGCGGCCCGCATGTGGCGCACGTGCCCCCACGCCAGGGCGGTGCCCGGGGCGCGCGTTGCCTATACCGATGAACGAGAGATTCAGCATGCGCTCGACGCCGGCGCGCTGGTGATCGTGGTGCCGACCGTCGACACGGTGGAAGAGGCGATCGCCGCGCGCGACTGGACCTACTTTCCACCGCTCGGCCGCCGCAGCAATGGCGGCGGGCAGGCCTTCGACGCGGCGATGTGGGGCGGCGTGCCCGGCGGCTATCGCGCCACCGCCAATGACAACGTCGTGTTGATCCTCATGATCGAAACGCTCGAGGGGTTGAAGAACGCGGCGGCGATCGCAAAGGTGCCAGGCGTGAGCGCGGTGTTTGCGGCCAGCGGCGATCTTGGCAACTTCACCGGCTTCCGCCAGGGCTCGCCGGATTACGAACGCGCGATCAACATCGTTCACGACGCGGCGATTAGTGCCGGC
>DATMJU010000583.1:0-2572 GCA_035553795.1 Vicinamibacterales bacterium | reverse complement strand
CCGGTTCCTCCGTTCGCTGCGTATCGCGGCGGAAGAAGCCAAAGTCGAAGAGAGTAGCCAGTAGGGCCTCAGAAGGCGCGGAAAGCGCAGACGCCCGCAAGTAAAATCGACCCATGAAGCCTTTCGTGGGTCCTGAAGATCAGGTCGCCTTCGATCCGGAGCGCGACCTGGCCTTCCCCGGTGAATTCCCCTTCACCCGCGGCATTCAGCCGACGATGTACCGCGGCCGGCTGTGGACCATGCGCCAGTACGCCGGCTTTGGCACGGCGGCCGAATCCAACCAGCGCTATCGCTACCTGCTGTCGCAAGGCGTCAGCGGCCTGAGCGTCGCCTTCGATCTGCCGACGCAGATCGGCTACGACAGCGACCACGCGCTGGCGTCGGGCGAGGTCGGCCGCGTCGGCGTGGCGATCGACTCCATCGAGGACATGGCGGTGCTGTTCGACGGCATCCCGCTCGACAAGGTGTCGACGTCGATGACCATCAACGCGACGGCGATCATCCTGCTGGCGCTGTACGTCGCGGTCGGACGTCGGCAGGGCGTGTCGCCGAAGCAGCTGTCGGGCACGATCCAGAACGACATCCTGAAGGAATACATCGCGCGCGGCACCTACATCTATCCGCCGCAGGCGTCGCTGCGAATCGTCACGGACATCTTCGCCTACTGCGAACGCGACGTGCCGCAGTGGAACACGATCTCGATCAGCGGCTATCACATTCGCGAAGCCGGCTCGACGGCGGTGCAGGAAGTGGCGTTCACCTTCGCCAACGCGATCGCCTACGTCGAGGCGGCGAGCAGGGCCGGTCTCGACGTCAATTCGTTCGGCCAGCGGCTGTCGTTCTTCTTCAACGCGCACAACGACTTCCTCGAGGAGGTCGCGAAGTTCCGGGCGGCGCGGCGGCTGTGGGCCCGCATCATGAAGGAGCGCTTCGGCGCGACCAATCCGCGCGCGCAGCAGCTGCGCTTCCACACGCAGACCGCCGGCAGCACGCTGACGGCGCAACAGCCGGACAACAACATCGTGCGCGTCGCGGTGCAGGCGATGGCCGCAGTGATGGGCGGCACGCAATCGCTGCACACCAACAGCCGCGATGAAGCGCTCGCCCTGCCCACCGAGGATGCGGCGCGCATTGCGCTCCGCACGCAGCAAATCATCGGCTATGAGTCGGGCGTCGCCAACACGATCGATCCGTTCGCCGGCTCGTACTACATCGAGAAGCTGACCAGCGAAATCGAGAATGGCGCGCGCGAATTGCTGACGCGAATCGAGGCGGCCGGCGGCACCCTGTCGGCGATCGAGGCCGGGTACATCCAGCGGCAAGTACAGGAATCCGCCTACAAGGCACAGCTCGCCATCGACGCCGGCAGCTCCGTTGTCGTCGGCGTCAACAAGTTCGTGACGGCCACAGAAGGCGCGGAGACCACGGAGCACAAGTCGATCGAGGTGTTCCAGGTCGATCCGCAGCTCGAGGCGGAACAGGTGCACAGGGTGCGCAAGGTGCGCGCGGGGCGGGACGGGCACGCATGGAAGGCGGCGATCGACGCGGTACGGGGCGCCGCCACCTCGGTGGACAACCTGGTCCCGCCCATCATCGCGGCCGTTGAAGCCCATGCCACCGTGGGTGAGATCGCTGATACGCTTCGCAGCGTGTTCGGAGAGTACCGAGAAGTCAGCCTTGACTGACCCCCTGCTGAGCGTTCGCAATCTGCGCACGACATTCGGACCGCTGGTGGCGGTCAACGATGTGTCGTTCGAGATTCGCAAGGGCGAGACGCTCGGCCTCGTTGGCGAGTCCGGCAGCGGAAAGTCGGTCACGGCGTTTTCGCTGATTCGGCTGGTGCAAGAGCCAGGGCAGGTGGTCGCCGGCAGCGTGCACTTCCAGGGCAAGGATCTGCTCGCGCTTCCCGAGGAGGAGATGCGCAAGGTGCGCGGCGCCGGCATCGGCTTCGTATTCCAGGAGCCGATGGCTGCGCTCAATCCGGTGATGCGGGTTGGCGCGCACATCGCCGAAGCCCTGATGGTGCACGGCCTGGCCTCGCGATCGGATGCGCGGCTGCGCGCCGTCGAACTGCTCCGCGCCGTGAAGATCGTCGATCCTGAAAAGCGCGTGGACGACTACCCGCACCAGCTGTCAGGCGGCATGCGGCAGCGCGTGATGCTGGCGATCGCACTGGCCTGCAAACCACCGCTGGTGATCGCCGACGAACCGACTACTGCGCTCGACGTGACGGTGCAGGCACAGGTGCTCGAGTTGCTGCGCGACATGAAGAGGCAGTTCGACCTCTCCCTGCTGCTGATCACGCACGACTTTGGCGTCATCGCGGAGATGGCTGATCGGGTCGCGGTCATGTATCGCGGCAAGATCGTCGAAGAGGCGCCGGTGCGCGACATCTTCCGCAATCCCAAGCACCCGTACACGAAGGGTTTGCTGGCGTCGATACCTGGTGGCGAGCCAGGCACCCGTTTGAAAGGCGTCCATGCGGAGGCCGATTGGTAGCGCCGCTCGTTGAAGTCCGCAACCTCGTCAAGCATTTCGAGCGCGGCGGAGGCCTGTTCCGCGACAAGACGGT
>DATMJU010000582.1:0-6416 GCA_035553795.1 Vicinamibacterales bacterium | reverse complement strand
AGCGTGCTATCGAACTGGCACTGGCTAACAATCCCGACATCGTTGTGGCGGGCCTGGACGCGGCCGCCGCGAAGCAACGCTCTGACGGTGCGCGAGGGGCTTACGACATCAACTTGTCTTCCAATAGTTTTTTTGAACACGCGGTAAGCCCTGTCGCCTCGATCATCGGTGGCGGTGCCAATGGCTCTTTGACGCAGGACAACTTCACCGCTAACGCCGGAACAGGAGGGCTCTCGCCTTGGGGTGGCGGCAGGTACCAAGTCGATTTCTCGGCCACTCGCTTCGAAAGCGACAACCTGTTCGTCACGCTAAACCCCCAGTTTCCCAGCGTGTTTCGCGCAAGCTACGTTCAGCCGCTCGGACGCGGGTTGTCGTTCGACGCGCCCCGACGGCAGCTTGAGATCTCCCGACAGAACGAAACGTTGAGCCTGGCGGTGTTCCGGGAGCGTGCGCTCGACATCATCGCGCGCGTGGAGCAGACCTATTGGGCCCTGGTGTTCGCGCAACGTAATCTCGACACTTTCAGTCAGGCCCTCAACCAAGCGCGGTCTCAGGTCGAGAGCAATCGGCGCCTGGCGGAAGCCGGGGTGCTGGCGCCGATCGCCGTTGTTGAGGCCGAGACGCAAGCGTCTAACTTCGAGCAGGCGGTATACGCCGCGCAGGACGCGGTGACTCGGGCCGAAAACGCGCTGAAACAGTTGCTGCTGCCGGACCGGTCGTCGCCGTTGTGGGGCCGCGAACTGCAGCCGGTCACGGCGCCGGCGGCGCCGCTCGGTGAATGGGACGTCACGGAAGCCGTGCGGCGGGCGTTGGCGAATCGGCCCGAGCTCGCACGTCAAGACGCGGCAGCGGCGATTGCCGACGTCGACATCCGCTTCTTTCAGGATCAGACACGTCCACAGATCGATCTCGTCGGG
This sequence comes from Vicinamibacterales bacterium, assembly GCA_035553795.1. Lineage (GTDB taxonomy): Bacteria > Acidobacteriota > Vicinamibacteria > Vicinamibacterales > UBA2999 > 12-FULL-67-14b. The sequence goes on along the minus strand of DATMJU010000582.1, from coordinate 5,499 downwards.
ACGTATGCCCTGACCGGCCTCTCGGGCGCGCTGATTTCAAGCGGGCCGAATCCGATCACCGCCGGGACCGTCGTGTTGCAGGAGCGCGTCAACGAGCTTAGCCGCCGCGCGGGTCTGGGTGAATTGCCCCCACCCTCGACCGGCGCCGCTCTTCAGGACTTTCTGATCGGCGGCTACGGCCAGTCGCTGCAGACGCTCGGTCAAGCACGATTCCCGACCGCACGCGTCGATTTGCGATTCCAACTGCCGATCAGAAATCGCACCGCAGCAGCGAATCTGGCAGTGGCGCGACTCCAGCGACAGCAGGTGCAGAGTCAACGGCTTCAGGCTGAACAGGCCATCGAGGCTGAAGTCCGCGACGCGATCCAGGCAGTGAGGTCCGGCCGCGGGCGGCTAGCGGCGGCCGCTGCCGCAAGGGCGTCGGCTCAAGAACAGTATGAGAGCGAGCGGCGGCAGTTCGAAGCCGGAACTTCGACTGTGTTCCTGGTATTGCAGCGCCAGACCGCGCTGGTCACGGCGCAGGCCAGGGAGATCCAAGCCGAAACCGACCTGGAAACCGCAATGGCGTTTCTGAGAAATGCGCTGGGCGACGGCCTCGAATACTGGAACGTTCGGCTGAAGCCAGACTGACCGAGGTTCTATGGGAGTCTTGAAGTTACCAATGCGTCGAGGACCACGCCCTCGCACCTCAATCGGCATCCTGCACCCGCAGCTCGACCAGCCCGGCCCCCCGGAGATCATCGCGCAGTTACGTGACATGTGCTTCTCGCTGCCAGGTGTCGAACAACGCGCGAGTCGAATCTGCGTCCCTGGGACCCGGGCGCTGTGCCTTCAAGACGATATCCAACGAGGTGCTGATGTCGCCTTCCTGACGGGTCGCGAGTTCGCTCACCTCCACCCGCCGCTGGATGGAAGTCTACACGCCACGTTACCGTCCGATGTGTTTGCCGGTGCGGTCGAACGAGGATGGGCGGAACCCCATGTCCTTTCACGGGACCTGGAATCACCCTCAGTAGCGATGATCTACGCGCCGCGCAACAGCGAAGAACTAATGGTAGTGATCAAGCTGGTCGAAGAATCCCGGCAGTTCGCCGCCTGGACCTCGCGCGGCGATTAGTACGGGGGTGGGCACGTCAAATGCCGGCGTGGGCCGGTTTGGTCTTATTACGGTTCGGTCATTACGACGAATGCGTTATTCACACTAAGCCACCGGGAAAGCGTCGCGTCGCGTGGCGAAGGCTGCGCGAGGCCGCCAGCGCGCCAACCAAGAGCGTGATGATCGACTGACGTTTGTTATTGAACCTTGGTTCAATATCCATCAGTATGGTGTGGATCATTGTGGCAGTGCCCGGATCGTCGCGCCGCGCAGATACCGCGGAAATCGTCAGGTTCGCCGGCGTTTCGTTGGCTTACGACGAGACACCGGTGCTGGATGGGGTGAGTTTTTCCTTGATGGCCGGGCGCATGAAGATCATTCTCGGTGCCAGCGGCAGCGGCAAATCCACGATTCTCAAACTCGTGCTGCGTCTACTCGGGCCCGACGCGGGCGAGGTCTGGGTGTCCGGTGCTCGCATCGATCAGCTCACGGAAGCCGACCTTGCGTCCGTGCGCGCCGACATCGGGATGGTATTCCAGGAGGGCGCGCTGTTCGACTCCTTGACTGTTGCCGAGAACGTCGGCTATCGCCTCTATCAAGAGAAGCGAATGAGTGTGGAGGAGAAAGAACAGCGAGTGGATGCAGTTCTCGAATCTGTTGGATTGGCCGAATTCGCCGAGCGGATGCCGGCGGAGCTCTCCGGCGGTCAACGCAAGCGAGTTGCGATTGCCAGGGCAATTGCCGCGCGGCCGCGCCTCATCCTCTATGACGAGCCCACTACCGGGCTCGATCCAATCACATCGACAGCGATCGACGACGAGATCATCAGGCTGCGCGATATCTTGGGTATTAGCTCGATCATGGTCACACACCAACTGCGCGACGCCTACTACGTGGCGACTCATCAAGCCGTGATGCGAGGAGCGCAGGTTGAAATTGTTCCCGCCGCGGCCGAGAAGACTGCCGAGACGGATTTCCTGATGCTGCGCAATGGCCGAATGGTTTTCGAGGGCGAGCTCCCGGCACTGCAATCATCAAGAGATGCTTATATCAGCACGTTTCTTTCGTAGCGTGAGAACCCGTTGTGAATGGAGGGAATGTGATCGATACACAGCACACGACAGTCCTGGCAATCTCGCGCCAACTTGGAAGCGGCGGCTCACTGATCGGACAGGAGGTGGCGAAGCGACTCGGCTTCAGCTACTTCGATCGGGACATTCTGCACCGGGCCGCAGAGTCGCTGGGTGTTGACGAGGCCGGTCTGGCGCCACTCGAGGAACGAAGCGAGACGTTCTGGGAACGCTTGGCGCCACCGTTCCTGCTTGGGGTGACTGGCGGTCCGATAATGCCGGCGATGCCCCTCTATACCGCCGGCTCCGAACTGTTCGCCGCGGAACGTGGGATCATCCAGTCGATCGCGGCGCGCGGAAACGCCGTCATCGTCGGGCGCGGTGGTGTTCACGTGCTGAGCAGCCACCCGGGTCTCGTCGCCGTGTTCGTCCATGCGCCAGAGAGCTTCCGCGTCAGAAGACTGATGGAGGCGTTTGGAATTGCGACGGTGGAAGAGGCAACTGAACTGGTCCGCCGGTCGGACAAACAACGATCCGAGTTTCACAAATCGCTCACGCATCATCAGTGGACGGATGCGTCAATGTACGACGTGTGCGTGAATACTGACGCTGTCGGACTCGGGGAAGCGACGGACGTTGTCGCCGGAATCGTTGCCGCCAGGATGGGTGCCGTCCAACGGCGCAAGATCAATAGCTAGGCTCTACGCTACTACTAGCGGTTTCCGGTCGACTGCCGCCGTCGTCGTGGTTTACGTTTGACGGCCCTTGAGGATGAAGCGCCTCGCGGCGCTAGTACTTTATTGGAGGAGAGGAAAGCGCGATCGGCGAGCGCCTCCACGACCCCTAGGGTCGCGCTCAAGTCAAATCCCTCGGGGTCGATCACGGCCTGGATTGCACAGCCATGCACGAAGCTCACGGCTGCCGCGGCGATGCCATCGGCGCTGGCACCCGGAAACCGATGACCGCGGGAAGCCAGCATCTCCGCCGCCAACTCGCGGAACTCGTGCCGGTACTTGGTTAGCGCCGCACGCATCTGCACCCGAAGGCGGGCGTTGCGAGTTCCGGCCACCCAGAAATCAAAAAACAATTCCGAACGGCGACGGTCGGTCGAGATGCGGCGGGCTTCTGCGCCGATGAGCGTTCCGAGGCATGCGGCGGCGGAAGCATCGCCGCGAACATGGACCTTGGGGCTGAGCATTCGGGTGCTCTCCAGAAGCCATTCGAGCAAGGCGGCGATCAGCGTGTCCTTGGTCTTGAAATGAAAGAGGACGAGGCCCGAACTAAGGCCAGCCTCGGCCGCGACATCCCTAATCCTAAGCCCGGAGAGGCGCTCTCGAAGAGCGACGCGGAACGCCGCATTCAGAATCTGCTCTCGACGGGCTATTTCTGGTTCTTTTTGACCTGGCATCGTGAATACTATGCACCAAACTGAGAGACGACAAATATGGTTGAGGGCGTCTGGGTCGAGCTTAGCGGTGACATCGTGGTAGCGCGAGTCCGGGGGGCTGTGACGTCGACAGCCCTTGAAGATCTCCACGAAAGAGTGCTAATGCTTCTCCAGGGAACGATGCACCGAAAGGTGCTGTATGACGCCTTGGAAATGGATCCGCCGACAGTCGAATTGACGCTGATCCAGCAGCGGATGGCCGAGGCGATCCATGAAAAGCGTGGGCGCGTCGCCGTTCTCGTGCCCAGCACTCGTGTCGCCTTCCTCGCCCGCATCGCCTTTGGTGAAGGAGAGCATCGGGTCTTCTACAATGATCTCGCCTCTGCGGTGGCTTGGCTGAATGCGCCACGGACGAACCAGCCGGCGTGAACTGCTGACGGCGGTCCGCCTCCCGAGCGAGATACTGTTTCCACATTCGGTGGGTGTTCAGGAAGCTGGGGTCGTCAGCTTTCCAGCATGTGCTTCGAGGAATGCGCGGACGCTGGTCGGGGCTCGGCCCGTCAGGTCGTCCACCGCCGAGGAGACCACGGCCAGCGTGCCCTTGGCAATCGCGTCGTCGATGGAGACGAGCAGAGCAGCCAATTCCGCCGGCAAGCCCTGCTGGACCATGCCTTGCCGCAAGTCGGCGGGCGCCAGCGGCACATAGGTCACCGGGCGACCCGATATTTCCGCGAGCATGCGGGCCACGTCCGCCTGGGCCACCAGCTCGGGGCCGGTGATGTCGTACGTCCGCGGGCCCTCGGCGGTCAGTAGGGCCGCCGCAGCCGCGCGGGCGCAGTCCTCTCGCGTGACGTAGCCGACGCGCCCGTCGCCAGCCGCGGCATACAGCGTTCCGGAGGCAATCGCTGGCGGGGCCGTCATCAGGAACAGGTCCGCGTAGAGGTTGTTACGCAGGATGGTGTGCGGGATGCCGCTCGCCAGGAGCGCGGCTTCCGTCCTTGAATGATCGCCCGCAAACGAAATGGGCGAGTCGGGGCCGGGGTTGATCAGCGATGTGTAGACGATGTGGCGGACGCCAGCGGCTACCGCTGCGTCAATGGCCGCCTTGTGGCTGGCGAACCGCTGGCCCGGAGTCAAGTCATCGGTGCTGACGATCAGCACCCGATGCGCGCCGGCGAAGGCGGATGCTAGCGTTTCCGGTTTGGTGAAGTCCGCGGCGCGGACCTCCACGCCCCGTGCGGCCAGATCCGCGAGTTTGTCAGGGTGACGGGTCGTCACAATCAGCGGGCCGGCCTGGGCGTCGAGCACGAGATCGACCACGCGGCGCCCGAGATGGCCAGACGCGCCGGTGATGAGAAACGGGCCTTGCAGGGATGAGGTCATGATCGCTCCTGAGTGAGATGAAGTTGGTTACGTGGGTGTCGCGTCGTCGTCGCCGAACTCGAAGGCCGATACCTGCGCGCCCATGACCTGATCACCGAAGGTGCGCCGGCCTGGTTCGCCGGATGCTGCTCCGGCAGCGACCAGTAAGGGGAGCAAGTGATCTTCGTGAGGGTGGCAGAACCGCGCCTCCGGGGCTTCCGCCCAGGCCGCCAGCCGCGCATCCCGGACGGCGGGGTCGCCAGCGGAGGCGGCGAGCCAGTCGTCGAAACGCTGCGAACGCTCGAGCGCCGCACCGGGCCGCATCAGGGCGCTCATATTGTGAAAGCTCATCCCGCTGCCGACGATGAGGACGCCCTCTTTTCGCAGAGGCGCGAGCGCCCTGCCGAGCCGCAGGTGAGTGGCCGGGGCAAGGCTGGCGTCGAGGGATAGCTGCAGCGTGGGGATGGCCGCGTCGGGAAACGCCACTTTGAGCGGCACGAACGCGCCGTGATCGAACCCTCGAGTTGCATCTTCACGGGAGGGGATTCCCGCTTCGGCGAGGAGCTCGCGGATCCGTGCGGCGA